>JAGNEZ010000009.1 GCA_018003015.1 Phycisphaerae bacterium
TGCCGGCCTTATCCGGAGAATCGTGTCGGCGTCCATGCCCAGGGCCTCCTGTGTTCGAGTTCCACTCGAACTACCCATCGGCTGGTCGCATGAGGTTTCTTGAGCTTTCTTAGCGTTGTAGTATTAGGGCCCTTCTTGTCAGGAGCGTTCACCATCGGCCAGTAACCGCCAAGGTAGAACACGCTCTGCGTACCGGGAAGCACCTTGTACTCGTGGACGTACAAGAGCATGCCGGTCATAACTTGCCTCATGTTGGACTTGCAGACCTGCATCCGAGTCTGCTCGCGGGCCTTGCTGAGCGACGGCAAAAGAATCGAGATCAGCAAGGCGATGATCGCCACAACGACCAGAATCTCGATCAGTGTGAATCCCCTTGAGTTGCTTCTAGCGTTCATCATAGAGTCCTTGCGTTTGCCCCAAGCCACGCCGCCCCGCCGCAGCTTAGCCGCTGACAAGCCATCACTCTCCCTCGGCACTCCTCAGGGCCACTACCGAGGCCACTCCGCGACGTCTGGCCCATCCGTCTCTCACCCGCAACTCATTATATAACCATAAGTAGGCACAGTACAGTCGCCAGATTTCATCTCGATGACCGAAATCCGCGTACCTCGATGCTCAAAAGCGGAAGCTTCACCTCCCAAGCCCCCCAGAGACAGCTCACCAATGTCGGCTTTCCGACAGCGACAAGCAGCGGGCGGCAAATGACTTAACGCGAAGACTACCCCAGCCCCAGGCGTCGACCATCCCGTCGGGCAAACACCCGACCTGACAACCGGACGGCCGCAGGCCAAGCCCACGCCTACATTCCGCCCAGCATCCCTAGTCCGCCTTCTCGGAAAACAGGGCCTCAACGAAGCTGGCCGGGTCGAAGGGCTCGATGTCGTCCGGGGTCTCGCCCAGACCGACGAACTTGACGGGAATATTGAGTTGATCGTGGATGCCGATAACGATGCCGCCCTTGGCCGAACCATCGAGTTTGGCCAGGAATAGGCCGGTGACCTTGACGTGTTCACCGAACACTTTGGCCTGGTTGATGGCGTTCTGACCAATGGTGG
Source organism: Phycisphaerae bacterium (assembly GCA_018003015.1). Classification (NCBI taxonomy): domain Bacteria; kingdom Pseudomonadati; phylum Planctomycetota; class Phycisphaerae; species Phycisphaerae bacterium. The sequence goes on from JAGNEZ010000009.1 coordinate 1,056, forward strand.
AATCCAGGACCAGCAGAACTTCATGCGGGGCCTCGGGCATCTTCTTCTGGACCACGCGCTGAATCTTGTTCAGCTCTCGCATGAGATGGTCCTGGGTGTGCAGTCGGCCGGCAGTGTCGAGGATGAGCACGTCGAAGCCCCGCGCGATCGCGGCCTCGCAGGCGTCGTACGCGACGGCGCCTGGGTCGGACCCCTGGTCATGCTTGACAATCTGGACCCCGAGCCGCTTGGACCATTCGGTGAGCTGGGCCACGGCCGCCGCCCGATACGTGTCGCAGGCCCCAAGAACGACCTTCTTGCCCTGCTTGGCCAGGTAGCTGCACAACTTGGCCACGCTGGTGGTTTTTCCTGAGCCGTTGACGCCGGCCACCAGGATCACGGTCGGCCCCGAGTTTGCCCAATGCAGCTGGCGATCCGCTTCCGGCCAGAATGTCACAATTCGGTTCTGCAGAAAGGGAATGATCTCCTCCGTCTGGCTGATCTCGCCGGACTTGTAGGCCTTGCGAACCTCGTCGATGAAACGGGCCGTGGCCGTTGGCCCCATGTCGTCGGCCAGCATGGTCTCCTCAAGCTGGTCGATCAGCGCATCGTCGATCTTCCGTCCGAAGGGCAGAACCGACCGGAAGCTCCGCGTGATCTTGTCGCGGGTCTTGGCAAGGCCTTTCTTGAGGCGGTCAAAAAGTCCCATCGTGCTCCTCGGAAGTCAATCGCGGCCGGCGGGGCGGGCCTCGCGAGCCATCTGACAGGCGGGGTTACGTTTCCAGATTGCGTCCAGCACGCCGTTAATGAACTGCGGGGTCTCAGCCGCCCCGAACTCTCGGCCCAACTCGACCGCCTGATCGATGATCACCCGGGCGGGAACGTCCGGCTGTTCAATCAACTCGTACAGGGCCACCCGCAGGATGTTCCGGTCCACGACCGCCATCCGGGACACGTCCCAGTGACTGCCCGCCTCGGTAATCATCTGGTCATACCGGGCGTGGGTTGCCCAGGCCCCACGGGTCAGCTGGCGGGCGTATTCGGCCGCACCGCCGTCGAGGGCCGCCTCGACCAGGAGCGGCGCCAACAGCTCGGCCACCGGCTGGTCGTCAGGCAGACGCTGGATATCCAACTGGTAGAGGCCCTGCAGGGCGATTGTCCGGGCCTGATAGCGCTGGTGTTTCATGGATCCGTTCTTGGGGGTTGGGCCAGAACTCACTTCTTCTTGGGTAACAGCTTGGCATACACGTTGACCATCTCGATGGCCGTCATGGCCGCGTCAGCGCCTTTGTTGCCAGCCTTCGCGCCCGCTCGGTTGATCGCCTGCTCGAGCGTATCCGCCGTCAAGACACCGAAGACCACGGGCATGCCCGACTCCAGTCCGACCTGGGCAATGCCCTTGGCCGCCTCGCTGGCGACGTAGTCGAAATGCGGGGTCTCGCCGCGAATCACGCAACCCAGGCAGATGACTGCGTCGAACCGGCCGCTGGCCGCCGCCTTCCTGGCGGTCATGGGCACCTCCCACGCCCCTGGCACCCAGATCACGGTGATGTCCCCGCCGGCACAACCATGGCGTTCGAGGGCATCGGTCGCCCCGCCCAGCAGTCGCGAGGAGATGAACTCGTTGAATCGGCTGACCACGATCGCAAAGCGCTGACCCTTGGCCAGCAACTCGCCCTGAATGATCCGCGGCGTTTCCGGCATGGTTCAACCACTCCAGGAAGCCCTGACGGCCGGGCTGACGCCTCCCGGCTCCCTGACTATCATCCTACCGAAAGCCGAGACCGGCTACCAGTCAACCGGCCACCCGACTGCCCCGCAAATACACCGCCGAAGGGGAACGGTCATGACTCAGGATGTCCTCGACCGGGTCGGCTGCATCCCGATGCCTCAGAGGAATGACCACTAGGTCGGCCTGTTTGCCAACCTCGATCGAGCCAACGTCGGCATCCAGCCGGAGCGCGTAGGCGCCGGCAATCGTCCCCATTTTCAGCAACTGGTTGGCGGAAAGCTGCGGATCCTGGGCCCGAAGGAACCGCAACTCCTCCAGAACCGATAGCGAGTCGTTGCTGGCCAGCGAATCCGTGCCGATGCACACATTGATGCCCCGGTCGATCATCTCGCGGTAACGATGCGGCGCGTGACCGAAAAAATGATGGGTACGTGGGCAGAACGCCACGTGACAGGTCGAGGCGGCCAACGTCTCGAGATCGCGGGTGCCTACGTGATTCACGTGAGCAAGCACCGGGCGATGCTGGAGCAGTCCCACCCGGCGGGCGTATTCCACAGGTGAGCAGCCGGGCGGCTCGAACGAGCCGTCCCATCGATTCCACCGTTCCAGCAGGTCGCGTAGCGGACCGGTGCCGTCGGTGAGGAATCGGACTTCTTCCAGCGTCTCCGCCAGGTGCGTGCACACCGGAAAACGCCGCAAGGCCAGGTACTCCGCGACATACTTGAAAAGGAGCGTGTCCACGCTGTAGGGCGCGTGCGGTGACAGCCCCACCCGCTTGATCGCCCGGAGCGCCTGCCCCCGGGGATCCTGCCTGATGAGTTCGTCCACCTCTTCGCACAGAGCCGCCTGGACGCCAAAACCCTGCCGATGAGCCTCGAACCGTCGCGGGCCCATACCCAGGATCTCAAGAAACCCCACCACGTTCACCCGGCTCCGCAGCCACTCCTCGGCCGAGGGCGGACCGTACCCGATATCCCCCAGCGTGGTCACCCCGGCCACCAGGGACCGCCGAAACCCCTCCCGGATCGCGTTCCGGAGCGTTTCGTCCGGCAGATCCGCCGAATGCAGCGCGACCACATCCTCGACCCAGTCCACGAACGTCCCCCGGAACGGCACCCGGTGGTGACAGAAGGTCAGTTCCAGATGGGTGTGAGCGTTGACGAAACCAGGAACGATGGCCACGTCACCCAGGTCCACGACCGTCGGCCCGGAACCGCGAGCGTGACCCACTTCGATGATCCGATGTCCATCAAAAACCACCATCCCGTTCTCGATCGGCGGAAGGGTGGCCGGGATGACCCAACGAGCTTTCAGCGCAGTTGCCGACATCAGGGTTCGCTCACCGCCGGAGTGCGAGTATGCCAGTCGGTGTGGACCTGGTACTCGTGGGCCGCCCGCAACAGACGATCCTCCGCGAAAGGCTTGCCCATGAGTTGTAGACCGACGGGAAGACCCGAGCCGGTCAGCCCGCACGGCATGCTCAGAGCCGGCAGGCCCGCCAGGTTGGCCGACACGGTATACACATCCATCAGATACATGGCCAGCGGATCGTTCACCTTCTCGCCCAGCCGAATCGGCGGAACCGGGGACGTCGGACAGGCAATCACGTCAACGTCCTCGAATGCCCGATCGAAATCCTGCTTGATCAGCGTGCGGACCTTGAGGGCTTTCAGGTAATAGGCGTCGTAGTACCCGCTGGACAACACATACGTGCCCAGCATGATCCGCCGCTTGACCTCCGCCCCGAACCCCTCCTCGCGGCTCGAACAGTAGACGTCGACATAGTCCTTGGGAGCGGCCGCCCTCAGGCCGTAGTGAACGCCGTCGTAACGAGCCAGGTTGCTCGATGCCTCGGCCGTCGCCACGATGTAGTAACAGGCGATGGCATACTTGAGATGGGGGAGGTGAACGGGTCGTACCTGCGCACCCGCCGCACGGTACACCTCGATCGCAGCCTCCACCAGCCTGCGGACTTCCGCATCCAACCCCTCGCCGAAGTACTCCTCCGCATACCCGACGCTCAGGCCGGCCAGGGGCTTGTCCAGGGCCGACGGATAGTCCGGCACCTCCTCATGAACGCTGGTCGAATCCCGCCAGTCCCAGCCCGCGATCTCCTTGAGCAGGCAAGCCACATCGCGAGCAGTTCGAGCCAATGGCCCAATCTGGTCCAGACTGCTCCCGTAGGCGACAAGACCGTAGCGGGAGACCCGCCCATACGTGGGCTTCAGGCCGGTGATGCCACAAAACGAGGCCGGAAGCCGTATCGAACCACCCGTGTCCGAACCCAGGCTTCCGGCGGCCATGCCCGAGGCAACCGCCACCGCCGAGCCGCCCGAACTGCCCCCCGGAACACAGTCCGTGTTCCACGGGTTCCGGGTCGCTCCGAACGCACTGTTCTCCGTGCTCGATCCCATCGCGAACTCGTCGAGGTTCGCCTTGCCAACGATCACCGCGTCAGCCGCCTTCAGTCGCTCGACAACATGAGCGCTGTACGGTGATTCGAAGTTCTCCAGTATTCTCGAAGCACACGTCGTCCGCCCCCACGACGTGCACAGGTTGTCCTTCACAATGATCGGCACACCAGCCAGCTCTCCCACCGCCTCCCCCCGCGCAATGCGGTCATCAATCGTCTGCCCGGCGGCCATCGCTCGATCACCATCGTAGCTGACCAGGGCGTGCAGTCGGGACTCTAGCCTCTCAATCCTGGCCAGGGATCTCCCCACCCACTCTCGAGAGCTGACTTGCCTCGAACGAATCGCGTCTCGCGTCTCGACCAGCGTTGACATGCTCATGAGCTTCGCTCGCCAATCGTTGCTGTCCGTTTCAGCCCCCCTCACCATGCGCCGCCACCCGACGGGAGCAAGGGGGTCCCTGCGTCTGCCCCTCAATCTCTACGCGCTGTCTTGCTCCAGCACCTTGGGCAAAGCGAAGAAAGCTCCGTCCCGCTGCGGAGCGTTCGCCAGGGCCTGGTCCGGGTTGAGGCCCGGCACGGGCACATCCTCCCGAAACACGTTGTGCACCGGCAGGGTGTGGGCGGTCGGCGGCACCTGCGATGTGTCCACCTCGTTGAGCTGCTCCATGTACTCGAGAATAGCTGAGAGCTGCTCACTGGCCTGCGCAACCTGCGCATCGCTGGGGTTGAGCCGACTCAGATAGCTGATGTGCCGCACTTCGGCTTCACTGATCTTGGCCGCCATCACGCTCCCCATCAAGACCGTCGATCCACCTACGAACTCGCCAACACCTGCGACCAGAACAGGGCCGCGCGACCAGGTATGAACTCGCCTTCGCCCACCCGGATCGTGGGAATGACAACCCACTTCTCGGGGTGACCAAGGGCGTCCTCGATGAATGCCTCCGTCTCCCGAAGCATTCGGCGGCGAATGACGACCCAGTCCTCCAGCTCGGGCCGAGGCACGCCGATCATGTCACAGCTCCTGCTCGGCCACGAGTTCGACCTTTCCGCCGCTCCAGTAACCCACGATCGAGCCGACCAAGCCGCCCGCCACGTACTCCAGCGGCAGCGGGCGGGCCAAGGCATGCGGCGGCGTTGTCGCCAGCAGCGCGTACGCCCCGCTCCCCTCGCGAGTCCAGCTCATGTCCGCCTGCAGATAACCCAGCAGATAGCCCACCAGGGCCACGATCAACGGAGCCAGCAGATAACCCCGAACATCGTCCACCCCGGTGAAATAGCGGGCCGCCATGGCGGCTAGGAACAAACCGCCGGCCACCGACGCGATAACCTGCCCGCGAGCCACCGTCGCCACGGGCGTTCGAGCGATTGTGACCCAGATGATGAACAGGCCCAGCACGGCCGTCACCGCCCAACCGGCCCATGCGGCACGCGACCTGCCACCGTTCGCTGCCCCCGGCGCCCTCTTCGGGTCCTTCGCAAGTGGCACGCCGGAACTTCCCGCCACCTCAGCCTGCTGCTCCACCCACAGCCAGCACCAAACCATCGAGACAGCTTTCCACGAACCGACCAGAATCACCGCCCACAACAGCGCGTCGATCTCCATATTCACCATCAGGGCCTTCCGCGTCGCCTCCTCCGTCCCGGCATGGTACCCTAGAACGGCCTGCATCGACCCGCCACGAATCGCCAAAGCCACCAGCCCGACCGAGGCCGCCAACAAACCGGATTCGGGCAACCGCGGCCCCGCAATCACCGTGCCCAACAGGCTCGCCACAACCGTCAAAGCCAGCATGGCCGGCCAAACGGTCCATATCGCCCGTCCACCGGTCGTATAACTCACGGCCATGTCCGGGTCCACCGGCGACGCCGCCATCCATCCAATCGTGGTCATCAGCACCACCGCCACCCCCGCGGCGGCGACGATGCGCACCTTCTCCAGGAACTTCAACGGCCCCGTAGAAACCACAGCAGTGTTCACTGTCTTATCCATGCTCCCCAGATCTCGCTTTCCTTCACCCGCGCACGTGACCGTCGCCCCGGACAACCCATTTGTACGTGGTCAGATCAGCGGCGCCCATCGGCCCTCGGGCATGAAGCTTGTCCGTGCTGATTCCGATCTCGGCACCCAACCCGTACTCGCCACCATCGCTGAATCGGGTCGAACAGTTCACCATGACATTGCCGGAATCCACGCCCGCCACGAACGCATCCGCCGATCGAATATCGCCGGTCAGGATTGCGTCTGTGTGATGCGAGCCATATCGGTTGATGTGCTCAACCGCCTCGGCCAGCGAATCGACCACCTTCACCGAGACGATCAGGTCCAGGTACTCGGCCGCCCAATCCAGGTCTGTGGCCTGCTTGACCACCGGAGATAACTCGCAGACCCGCCCGCAACCTCGTATCTCGACGCCCGCCTTGATCAGCTTCTCACAGATCGCACGGATCCGGTTGTCGCCCACATCTCTGTGGAACAGGATAGACTCGGCCGCATTGCACACCCCCGGACGCTGCGTCTTGGCGTTGAGAATGACTGCCTCGGCCATCTCCTGCGGACACGACGGTTCGACGTAAACGTGGCAGTTCCCCGTGTAGTGCTTGATCACCGGAATCCTCGACTGCTCGACGACCGCCCGGATCAACGATTCGCCTCCGCGCGGAATCACCACATCGATGCTCGCCTCTTGTCGAAGCAGCAGGGGCACCAACTGGCGGTCGGTCGTGCTCACCACTTGAACCGCCTCGGGGACAATCCCCGCCTCCGTCAGGGCCTCGGCAATAGCCGCTCCAATGGCCATGTTCGAATGGAACGACTCCTTGCCTCCCCGTAGGATGCAGGCGTTGCCGCTCCTCAGGCACAGCGAGGCGGCGTCGGAGGTGACGTTCGGCCGAGCCTCATAGATGATCGCCACAACTCCAATGGGCACGCGGAGCTTCTCGATCCGAAGCCCGTTCGGCCGTACCCACCCCCCGATTACCTGTCCCACCGGATCCGGTTGCCCGGCAACCTCGTCCACCGCCGCGGCCATCTTGGCGACCCGATCCGGATCGAGCCGAAGACGGTCGACTATGGCCGGGCTCAGTCCGCTCTCCCGGGCCTTGTCCAAATCTCTGGCGTTTTCCGCCACCAGCCGGTCGGTGTTCCGGCGAAGCGACTCGGCCATCCGCACGAGCGATTCCCTCCGCTGCCGGCCGCTGGTCAGGGCCAGAACCCGCCCCGCCCGGCGCGCCGACGCAGCCAGGGAACTCGCGTAGGATTCCAGGGATACTCCCATGACCGGCATTATAGCCTTTCGCACCCGCGACGCCATGAGTCACTTGGACTGGGGAGGCGTGGCGACCTTGACCACTCTGAAGCGCACCTTGGGCAGAGGTGGAACGACCCGAACGTCCTCGAAACCCGGCGGGAACACGAAATGCACCTCGCGCGGAATCCCCTCCCGCGAAACCGCCGGTGCGGTCTCCGTGATTGTCTTCGGCTCGGGGGCCAGATCCTCCCGTTCGATACTCACAAACGCAATCACATCCTTGTTCGTCAATACACGCGGCTTGCCGGCAGGCACAATCACTTCGATGTGCTGGACCTGGTCATCCTCGTCGGCCCACTCCACCCGGTACTCGCCCTCCGGCCGATACGACGGCCACAGCTCGCACAACGGAATCGCAGTCAGCCGGTAAGTCTCAAAACCCTGTCGGCGGGTGACCGAAATCGTCACTTGGTCCGGAACGAAGGTCACATCGAGTCCCTGCCACTTCTGCCGAGCCAACTGCTCCTCGAAACTGTCACTCGAACGGTTGCGAAGCTGCTCCTCGATCGGGAGCACCAGCCGACGCTCGGCCGAAGCGCGCTCATCGCGTTGGCTGGCCAGCAGCCGAGCCTTCACTTTGGCCGGTTCCACGCGCGGCGGGCCCTTCAACTCGTTGGCAAAAACACCGGGATCAGCCTCAAGCGTGATCTCGACTTCGACGAACCGATCCACCGTGTACCGAATGAACTCTCGGCTGAGACCGAGGACGTGCAAGCCGCGACCGGAGACCCACTTCTGCACTTCGTCGCGTACCTTGATCTCGTCGCTCCGAGTGCCCGTGGCCGGCAAGGGCAGCTTCAGCGTCAAGCCACCCCGCCCTTCCTCGATTTCGAGCTTGCCGATGGCTGCCTTCGCGCCACCCAACTTGGCGGCAACCTGAACCTTGTCCGGTGTCTCGGGCAAGGACCCCTCCATCCGCACCACGAGGTCCGAACCCGTCGGCACATTCAACCGAAGAGTGAGCTCGATATCACGCGTCTCCTGGCTGGCCAGATCGGCATAGACCCATACCAGAACAGTCAGGAACGCCGTCGCAACGATCAATTGAATCTGCGTCTTCATGCCGGAGCCGCCTCCGGGGGGCGCTTTCCAGTCGCGACATCCACGGCCGGCGCGGCACCGGGTGCGATCGGCGTTTCACCAAGCTTGCCCCCGTCACCCGAACCTCGACCGTCACCACCGGACTCTCCACGACTCTCTTCCCGAACACCGGCGACCGCGACCGGCCCTTCGCCAACCGGAGCACTGACGACCGGCTCCAGCCCCCCCTCTTCTGCCCCCTCAGGTCTGGCTCGCGTCCGGGCCAGGTGGCGACTCAGCACCCCGCCGAGCATCTCCGGGGCGATGTGAGCGTAGAGTCGGCCGTTCTCCGCGATCGAGATCGAACCGGTCTCCTCACTGACCACAACCACCACCGCGTCTGAGTCCTGGCTCAGTCCAATGGCCGCCCGGTGCCGACTGCCCATCGACCGGTCCACGCCCTCCGCGTCGCCCAACGGAAACGGGCAGGCCGCGGCGGCAATCCGATCACGCTGAATGATCACCCCGAGATCATGCAAGGCCGTTCCCGGCCAGAAAATGGCATTCAGCAGCTCCGGCGACAGCCGGGCGTCCAGCCGAACCCCCTGCTCGACGATGTTGGCGAGCCCCACGTCCCGCTCAATGGCGATCAGCGCCCCGATCTTGTTCTTGGAGAACTGAACACACGCCGCCGTCACCGGCCGCACTACCCGCTCGATCTCACTCAGCCGGTCCCGCCGCCAGCGAGTCTCTCCCAGACGCATCAGACCCCGACGAAGCTCCGGCTGAAATACAACCAGGGCTGCAAGGAACACCGTCCAGACCAATGGCCGATAGAGCACCATGATCCTGTCAAGATTGAACTTCTCGGCCAGGAATGTCACCACCAAAAAGCCGAGAACCAGCAGGATGAGCATGCCCTGCAGAAGTCGAGCCCCACGCGTTCCGTGCAGAAACCGTAGTACCGAGTAGACCACGATCCCGATCAACAGCATCTCGAAGCCGATGGTGGGCAACCCATACAAGTCCGGGCGCATCAAGCTGTTGAGATAGTCGCGAAAGTCCATGATTCACGCGCGTCAAGGGATGCAGGCACACGGCTTCCGTTGTCCCATTTGAGTATACGACACACCCAACTGGGCCGCAAACCGAAGATCGGTAAAAAAGCAATCAAGAGACCAGCAAATCACCGCTTGGCAGAGGCCCGGCGATACCGGCTCTCCAAATCCCCGATGGCCTTCTTGTTGGCGATCTTGTCGGCCCCATCCATGCGATCCACAATGAGCTTGCCGTCGAGATGATCAATCTCATGCTGCCAGATGCGGGCGACAAGACCCTCGCCCGCTAGTTCCACGCAACGTCCGGAGAGATCCTGACCCCGAAGCTTGCACCGCCGTGCCCGCCGGATGCTCACCCTGACGTCCGGGACGGACAGACAGCCCTCCTCCGCCTCGATCAGCTCGGTGAGGTCCGCCAGCTCCGGATTCACCAAAACGGCATCATCCTGCGGCTCCCCAGTCGGGTTGTAGACGAACAATCGACGAGATACGCCCACCTGAGGAGCCGCCAGTCCCACGCCCCGCTCCTCGTGCATCAGCTCCAGCATCCGCTTGACCAGGGCCTCAAGCTTCCCATCGAAGACCTCCACCCGAGCGGCCTTACGCCGCAGACGAGGGTCAGGGTACTCGATGATCCTCGTTGGGAGAGAACTCGTTACCATGGATCCTCCGCCGAACCTACGCCCCACACGCCAAACCCATGCTCCGCATCGACGCGACACCCGTCGCCAACCCCACCCACAACGACTCCACCTTGAATGCTCAGATCATTGTAGCAGCCTCTCCGCCGGCCAACAGCTACCCGCCCGCAAGCTCCAACCACACGGCCCCGTGAAGCACGGCACCCAACGACCCCGCCGCCCCGCACGGCCCCCACGCGTCAGCCACCCCGCACCGGCCACACCCAAGCCCCTTGGTGACAAACGGAGATCCCCTGCCCTGAAAATCACTCATAGCGAACTAATGAAATCTCGAATTCTAGGCCGACCTACGATGTGAAACCCACCCGCCGGACCAGCCTCGCCACCGCTTCGAGCCGATTCGGCTGTCACCGATAGGTGCGTATGACGCCAATCACCACACCTTGAATCTGGATATTCCGGACATAAATCGGCTCGTAGGCCGAGTTTGCAGGCTGCAACCGAACGCGATTCTTCTCTCGATAGAACTTCTTGAGCGTTGCCTCCCCATCCGGCAGAAGCGCTACCACCGTTTCTCCGTCACGGGCCGACTCGCGGCGCTCGACCACAACCAGGTCACCATCACGAATCTGCTCGTCAATCATGCTATCGCCGCGAACCTTCAGCACAAACGCCCCTCGCGGCGCGTGAAACACCTCTCCCAGGTCAACCGTCTCTTCGTTCTCGATCGCTTCGATCGGCAAGCCCGCTGCGATGTGCCCGACCATCCGAAGCCGCGAACTCGGCTCATCCGGGAACTCCACCCGCGACGTAAGCTCCAAAGAGCGTGCCCTGTGTCGCGAATGACGCAAGAGCCCCTTCTTTTCGAGAGCGCCCACGTGCTCGAACACGGTAACCTTGCTGACGTCGAGGACATCGGCCAATTCTTGCATCGTCGGGGAATAGCCATTCTTGCGCTGAAAATCGCGGATCAGCGTCAAGATGCGGAGCTGCTTCGGTGTCAACCGGGAAGAACCCACGCTTGATCGACTTGACATGGCTTGTCTCCATCCGTGGCCAGACCGGCCGGTCCAGGAGTCCGCTCAGTCCGTCAGGACCCACCACCACCAGCGGCCAAACCTCACCTCCCGGCGAGCTCCGCCCCCCATCGACTCGGCCCATGCCGAGATACCTCGCCAGAAATCTGGCTGCCCGCTCCACCCGCGAAATGGCCCCATCAAACCGCCCTAATTCCACCGCCCCAACCAGTTCACGCCGCCCGGTCGCATCGCTGACCACCCCCAGTCCGTCCGAGGCAATCACCTGCCTAAAGACCCCGCCTGGACCCAAAACGCAAAGCGGCAACCCGTCGCCAACCATCTGCGTGCCCATCGTGCCCGCCTCCTTGCGGTTCTCGCTCAGACGCCACCGCCACAGCAGCGACGCATCCTCACCCTTGCTGCCACGTCCTCGGCCCCGCCAACCACGTGTTGCTTCGATCATGAGTATACCCTAACATAGACCGAACGTCAAGCCCGAAAACCACTTTTCCGCACAAAGAGCCACACCGGCTTTCCAGGGATGGAGGCTCATGCCATATCTGGTGGGCCATCGTCCTAACGGCCACAAGGCGTAGCGTATATCGGCCGACCGCCAGAAAGCTCTTGACCACCCGAATGGCCGCCTCCGTCTCGCGACATTATCGGAACTTCGGCGCCATTCCATCCACCGCTGAAACCCGTCCAGGTGGTTTCCATCTCGACCGGAATAGGCCACAATAAAGCAGCCGTGGCGCTCACCAGGAAGACGCCACTGGCCAGCGAGGACCACACCCCATGTGCCGCGTCACAACCCTATCTGAGACCCTTGTAGTTCTTTTAGCTTGTACGATGCACTACGGCCATGCCCAGCCGACCACCGGACCCGCCAGTCAACCGGCCACCGGCCCTGTCATCCAGGGCATGGTCCTCAACGAGAGCGGGGGCGGAATCGCCAGGGCAACCGTCCGCATCGAGTCGCTGGATGCGGCGGCCGATGATCCCCCCTTGGTCGAGGTCGTGAGCAACTCGACAGGCGACATCTCCGCCCAACTGCCTCGCCCCCTGCAGGGCTCCGTTCGCGTTCGCGTCCACATGGACGGCTTCAACGACTTCGTCGACGAATACGACGTCTCCGACCCCGAAAACCCACCCTTCATCGACGCAACGTTGACCGGAACGGCCGTCCTCACTGGTCGAGTCAGCGCCGCGGCCACCGGCAAGCCTCTCGCCGGAGTCGCGGTCCGCTGTGAGACCGGCTTGCGTTCGCTCAATGCCCAGACCGATACCGACGGGGAGTTCTCCTTCACCAACGTGACTCGGGGCAACGCGACCTTGACTTTCACCGCCGAAGGCTTCGGCATCGAGCGGCGCATCGTCGGTATCATGACCAACCACGCCAAAACCGACATCCAGCTTCGCCCGGAACGTGCAGTCGAAGTCAACGTGGAAGACAACCTCGGCAAGCCGGCCGCCGCCGTGGCCATCGAAGCCCTCATCGAGCCCAGCAGCGACTACATCGAGGCAACCACCGACGCTAACGGCCGTGCCAGGCTCAAAGGCGTTCATCTCGAGGCAACCGCTATCCAGTTCCGCCTCAACGGCGACCGCTACGTCCGCAACCGCGAGTTCGTCAAGTCCATCACCATGCCCGACCCGACCACGCAGCCTGAAGAGCCGCTCTTGGTCACACGACGGCTTACCGTGCGAATCGCCGCGAGAATGACCGGCAAGGTGGTCAATGCCGCTGGTGAGCCTGTGAGTGGCACCCGCGTGTTCGTGGGCAAGCAGCTTCGCCCGGATATGCCGACCACGTGGACGGACGACGAGGGCAAGTACGAACTCGCCCGCCTGGAGCCCGGCTTCAGCATCGTCTCCTTCCAGCATCTCGACTACGCCACCTCCATCCGCGAATGTCGCCTGCCGCCCGATCAGGTGACCACCTTAGACGCCAAGCTGTTGCCGGGAAAACCACTCGGCGGAACGATCGTCGACAACAAGGGCAGGCCCGTGGGCGCGGTCTTCGTCTCGGCCGACTCGTGGAAAGGCTATGAGACCCTCGGTCTGCGTCTGCTGACCGGCGACGACGGCCGGTTCGGTTTTGACAACGCACCAGACGGCGAAATCGAGTTCAGCTTCGTCAAACCGGGCTTCGGCCCGCCCGTCACACAAACCCTTGCTGCAGGCAAGAGCGACTACCGCATCGTCCTCAAGGAGGAAGCGGTGGCCGCGGACAACTCCGGCGCTGAGGCCAAAATCCAGACCGGCGATGCCATGCCCGATCTGGCCGTCACCGATACCGACGGCATGCAGTACAAACTCGCCGATCTCCGAGGCAAGTACGTCTTCCTCGATTGCTGGGCCAGTTGGTGCGGCCCGTGTGTCGCCGAGATCCCCAACCTGAAGGCGCTGCGCGAGGCCACCAGAGACCGGACCGATTTCCTGCTCCTCGGCATCAGCCTGGACCGTGACCGCGATGCCTTCAAGGCGGCCATCAAGAAACACGGCATGGACTGGCCACAGGTCTTCGGCCCCAAATCCGGCGGCACGGAAGTCTTCGAGGCGCTCAACGGCGTGGGCATCCCCTACACCTGCCTGATCGGTCCGGATGGCAAGATCCTCGCTCAGAACATCCGCGGACCCGACACGGTCGACGAGGTCAAGAAACACTTGCCGAAGAAGAGAGAATAGCACCCCGCGGCCGGCGATCCGCAGCCCGCTCCTCGTCCAAGGAGACGCTTGGCAACCGGCGCGTTTTCGGCGATAGTGCCGCTATGGCATCGCTCATGGTGGAGAAGCAGGTTGGCACCGTCCGGCTTCAGGGCTTCAGTCTGGCCGGCGAAGAGAACGTCATCGCCGCGCCCGAGCTGAACGTGGCCTTCGACGTCGGCCGGGCCCCCCGCGAAGTGGTCGCCATGGACCACGTGTGCCTCAGCCACGGACACATGGATCACGCCGCCGGTCTGGCCTACTACTTCTCCCAGCGCAACTTCCAGGACATGCCTGCCGGCACCGTGCTCGTCCAAAACAAGCTCGTCGGGCCGATCCAGGACCTGATGCGAGTCTGGGCGCGAATCGAAGGCCACCTTTCACCCCACAACGTGGTCGGCGTGGACGAGGACGAAGACTACGAGGTGCGCCGTGGACTGGTGGTGCGGCCCTTCCGCGTCCGGCATCCCGGCCCAACCCTGGGCTTCTCTCTCATCGAGGTCCGCAAGAAACTCAAGCCCGAGTACGCGGAGCTGTCCGGACCGCAAATCGTCGATCTCAAAAGGGCCGGCAAGGAAATCGAGTACCGGCTCGAAGTACCCAAGGTCGCCTTCTGCGGCGACACCCAGGCCGGACCATTCCTCGATCACGACCACGTCCGTAACGCCGAAGTAATCATCCTGGAATGCACCTTCTTCGAACCGGATCACCTCGATCGCGCTCGCAAGGGCCAGCACACCCACGTCCAGGATCTGCCCGCCATCATGGAGCGGCTCCGCAACCCGCACGTGGTCATCAGCCACATTACCCGGCGAACCTTTATGCACGAGGTGAAGCAGACCCTGCAGCGAATGCTCAAGCCGGTGGATCTCGAACGAATCACCATCCTCATGGATCGCCCGCGGCGAACGCAGCCTCCGATGGAAAAACCGGCAAGCCTCCAGGGCGGTCAGAACGCTGACCGAGGCAAGCCCCAAGCCACCCGCGATGGCTGAGCCTCCCTCAGCCGGCCCGCACCGAACGCAGGCCTCCTTCACGCCGCCAGCATGACCGCCCGGGTCTTCTCCAACGCCGTCCTGGCCACGACCGCCGGATCCTGCCGGTAATACTCGGGATTGAATAGCTCAATCGACAGCGGTCCGGGATACCCGATCGCCCGCAGGTCACGGAACAACTGCTTGAGCGGCGCAATGCCGTCGCCCGGGTAGACCCGATCCTTGTCACCTATCTTCTCACGAGGCGGATCGGCCGGATAATCGTTGAGATGAAACCCGCCCAAGATCGCCGGATTCACCAGCCGGATACTCGACAGCGCCGATCCGCCTTTGTAGAGGTGGTACACATCGGCCAGCACGGTCGCCTTGGGATGGTGGGCCTCCAGAGCCACGAGTATCGCCTGCCCCAACCGGTGGAGAAAACCCGCCGCCCCCCAGATCTCCAGAGCGGGCAGAACCCCCTCCCGTTCGCCCAGCTCCAGTAGCTCACGGTATCGCTCGGCCGCTCTCAACGGGTCCACGTTCTTCACATCGCCAAGCGGCGGGGCGGCCAGGTACAGCCCACCAATCCGGGCAAGCTGACCCATCCGTCGCTTGGCCTCCTCAAACGCCCTCGACCGCTTGCCCTCGTCGTCAACCATCCACTCGAAGAAAGCGATCGCTCCGGTGACGGCCAGCCCCCGATCCTGCAACCGCTTGGCCAGATCACTGAGCGAACCACCCCCCTCCACGTGCCGATCCAGTTCATCAACCCAGGGCTCAATCCCGCCGTACCCGGCCCGGGCCGCGATGTCGACGACCTGGGCAATCGGCACCTTGTGTCCCCGCAAGGTGCTTGTGTTCAGGCTGATGCGGTACTCGCGCGGCGGACCACCGGCGGACCGGTCCCCATCACTCTCCACAACCGCTACACCGGGTACAGCCGCCAGAGCCCCACCCACCGCGCCACCCGCCAGAACCTGCCGCCGCGTCAGCTCAATCCCCATGATCTGCACTCCCCAATCGCCAGCCGTGTCTCCCTTTCCCAAAGCCGCCAGGGTAGAATAACCGCTCAACAGGATACGCCCAAGACCGAAGGAGCGACCATGCCCAGAAATGACACCAGGAACGTTCGTCTGGCCTACGGCAAAACCGGCCTGAAGGTCACCGTCCCGGCCAGCGCCGTCGTCATCGAACCCCAATATGTCCCCGGCCTGCCCAACGAACGGGCCGCCCTCATCGAAGCCCTACGCGGCCCGATCGAAAGCCCCCCACTCCGCGAACGGGTCAAGCCCGGCCAGCGGGTCGCCATTGTCCACACCGATATCACGCGGGCAACCCCCAACGAACGCATTCTGCCCCCCCTGCTCGCCGAACTCGAGGCAGCCGGCATCCGACGGTCAGACATCTTCCTGCTCAACGCCCTGGGCACCCATCGGGAACAGACACCCAACGAACTCAAGACCATGCTCGGCCCGGAAATCGTCGCCAACTACCGCTGCCTCCAGCACAACGGCAACGACGACGCAAACCTGGTCAAGGTCGGCCGCACACGCTTCGGCCACTATATCCGAGTCAACCGCCAGTACATGGAGGCCGATGTCCGTATCCTCACCGGCTTCATCGAGCCCCACTTCTTTGCCGGCTTCAGCGGCGGACCCAAGGGCGTCCTGCCCAGCATCGCCGGCGCCGAGAGCGTGCTCGACAACCACGGAGCCAAAATGGTCGGCCATCCGAAAGCCACCTGGGGCATCACCGAAGGCAACCCCATCTGGGAAGAGATGCTCGAAGCCGCCACCATGACCAAGCCGACCTTCCTGCTCAACGTCACCATGAACCGGGATAAGCAGATCACCGGGGTCTTCGCGGGCAAGCTCCTGGCCGCCCACCAGGCCGGTACCGCGTTCGTCAAGAAGTGCGCCATGGCCCCCGTGCCCGCGCCGTTCGACGTGGTCATCACCAGCAACTCGGGCTACCCGCTCGACCTCAATCTGTATCAGTCAGTCAAGGGGATGTCTGCCGCCGCTCAGGTCGTCCGCCAAGGCGGGAGCATCATCATCGCCTCGCAGTGCTGGGACGGCATCCCCGAGCACGGCCAGTTCGGACGCATGCTCCGCGAATCCAAGAGTGCGGCCGATGCCCTCGCCCACATCGAGGCCCCCGACTTCCCCGGCTGCATGGACCAGTGGCAAGTGCAAACCCAGACCCGCATCCTGCAGAAGGCCGACATCTACGTCCGGGCCGACGGCCTGACCGACGAGCAGATCACCCAGTGCCTGTTGAAACCGTGTCACAAGATCGAGGATACGCTGGCCGCACTCCAGGCCAAGAACGGCGGCCACCCCCTGACCATCTGCGTACTACCGGAAGGGCCACTGACCATTCCGTACGTCTCGGCCTGAAGGTGCGATCCGGTTCGATCCAGAGAGATGGTGACCCCGCCCGACAACGGCCATCCAGATCCTGTCTCCGCCGCGGTCTCATGACCACCCCCCGAACACGATGCTCTGCGCCCATACTGACATCCTGCGTCTTCCGCCTCGCGAATCCGACGCGGCACGCCGCCCTCACCCGATCATCCGCCCTACCGTCGCCACGACCGTGCAAACGGTGATCCCCATGATCACCGGCATGATCGCGGCCACCAGCGTCCACTTGCGGCTCTTGGTCTCCTTGTAGATCGTCCAGATCGTCGTGCCGCAGGGGTTGTGCAGCAGGGCAAACAACATCAGGCACACGGCGGTCAGCAGCGACCAGCCGTGCTGGTCAACCAGCAGACTGCGCAGGACAACATCATTCGCCATCTCGGTCATCTTCCCGCTGCTGAGATAGACCATGATCATGGTCGGTACGACGATCTCATTGGCCGGAATGGCAATCACGTAGGCCAGGAGAATCACGCCGTCCAGCCCCATCATGAAACCCAACGGCTCCAAGGCCCGGGCGCAGTGGATGGCCAGACTCGTACCGCCGATCTCGATGTTGCCCAGAGTCCAGATCACCGCCCCCGCCGGGGCGGACACCCACACCGCCCGCATCAGCACAAAAAACGTCCGGTCAATCAGCGAAGTGTACAGGATCTGTAGGAAGCCCGGCCGTCGGTACGGGGGCAGCTCCAGGGCAAACGCCGAGGCTTCACCTCGCAGGGCCGTCCGCGACAGCACCCACGACGTCGCCAGCGTGAACGCCACCCCCAGCAGAACGATGGCAAGGACTGCCCCGGCCGCCGCAACCGACACGAGTTCCGGACGGAACGATGCCCCCACGAACACCGTCGCCAACATGATGATCGTGGGAAACCGCCCGTTGCAGATCATGAAGTTGTTGGTCAGAACGGCAATCAGCCGCTCGCGAGGCGAGTCGATGATCCGGCAAGCGGTCACGCCCGCCGCATTGCACCCAAAACCCATGGCCATGGTCAGCGATTGTTTGCCGTGTGCCCCGGCCTTCTTGAACAGCCAATCCAGGTTGAACGCCACCCGCGGCAAATAACCGAAGTCCTCCAGAATCGTCCACATCGGGAAGAAAATGGCCATCGGCGGAAGCATCACGCTCACCACCCAAGCCATGCACAGGTACACACCGTCCACCAGTACGCCCGTTAGCCACCACGGAGCATCAACCAGATCGAACCCGCGATGCAGGAGCGTACCGACGCTCATCGTCAGAAACGCAGGCGGGTGCTGAACGCCAAGGTAGTCTTTCAGCCACTCGCAGAGACCATTCTCATCGATCAACAGGCCAGCGATGAACTTGGACGGCACATTCGCCCCGACAACCGTCAGCCAGAACACGACCGCCAGCAGACCGAGCATGATCGGCAGGCCGAACACCCGCGAGGTCACAATCCGGTCAATCGTTCGATCCAGCTTGACTGATCCGCCTTCAACCTTGCGTACCGCTCGCCGGGCAATGCGACGAGCATCTTTGTACAGGCTCTCAACCAGTTGGTCGCGGAATCGCTCGCCAAGCTGGCGCTGCAACTGGTCCGCCCGAGCGATGAGTCCCTGCGGAGTGACTGGGGTACCTTGCTCGCTCATTGGCCACCCTCCAGGGCAACCTTGCGGCTCTTGCGCTCCACCGGCCTGGCCTGCTCGGAAACCACTCTCTGAAGCTGATTGTCGAGCAGCGCCTGGCGCACAGAATGATCTCCTTCAAGCAGCCGATAGGCTACCCACCGCGGATTGGGCACGCCGGGAACCACACTCTTGATCAGGGGCAGCAACTCCTCCACCGCCTCCCGCAGCCCCTCCGGCGGCGGCGGGCAGCGCGGCGTCGGTACGATCTCGCCGGCCACCACTCCCGAAACGGCCTCCAGCAATTCCGGCAAGCCGCCCCCGGTCCTGGCGGTGGCGAGCACGACCGGTACGCCCAGGTCCAAGGCCAGCCGCCCGCCATCCACGCTCAAGCCCTTCCGCGCCGCCTCGTCCATCAGGTTGACGCAGACCACGACCTTGTCCGTGATCTCCATCACCTGAAACACAAGGTTGAGGTTCCGCTCCAGCACCGTGGCGTCAGCCACGACGATCGTGCAGTCCGGCCGGCCGAACAGCAGAAAGTCGCGGGCCACCTCCTCGTCCTGCGAAGCCGACAGCAGCGAGTAGGTGCCCGGCAAGTCCACCAGCTTGTAGCGCACGTCGCGGTGGACAAACCCGCCCTCCGCCCGACTCACCGTCTTGCCTGGCCAGTTGCCGGTATGCTGCCTCAGACCCGTCAGGGTGTTGAAAACCGTGGATTTGCCGGTGTTCGGATTCCCCGCCAGAGCGACGACCTTGTCATAGCAGCTCACATCCAGGCCAAGCCGGGCTATGGCGAACGCGGATCGAGCCTGGGGTTCCTGCTGACTACTCATGCTCCGTCCCATCATCACCGGCGTAATCTCGGACCCAAACCTTGTCCGCCTGCTCGCGGCGAAGTGAAACCAGACTGCCACGAACCCGGAACGCCCGTGGATCGCGGAACAGACCACGCAGCTCCGGCTGAACAATCGCTCCGCTGGTCAGACCAAGATCCAGAAGCCGCCGCCGCCCGAAACCACGATACCGATCGTCGATCCCCACAACCTCGACTTCCTGGCCGTCAGGCACGTCCGCCAGTCGAGTCAAACCCGTTGTATCCAGCCGGTCCCCAACCGGCACAACCGGGCCAACCTCAATACGGGCGGCCGCCAGCGGCGCAAGCCGATACTCCCCCTGCACGTCCATGACCACAACCCGAGTGGAGTCTCGACTCACCACCCGCACGACCTGACCCGGCCTCAACCCCTCGGCAATGATCTGACTGAAAACCACCTCCGGCTCATCCTCGATGTGCAGAATCCGCACCGGCTCGTCGCCGGCCCACTCGCTGAGCGGCATGCCACGCACAGGCTCAACTTCACCACTCGCCCGGGGAATGGGGTCACCGTGCGGATCAGCCTGCGGATATCCCATGTGAGCGTCGAGAACATCCAGTTCCTCTGGCGTCAGTCGGTGCTCGGCCCGGTGGGCCGCGTGGTGGATGGCATCCAACGGCATGGCCGCCTCGTCAGCCAAGTAACGCTCCCAGAGCCGATGAGCCCGCATGACCTGCAATCCGACCCGCTTGCCCTCCGTGGTCAACCGCAAGACCTCCGCAACCGATCGCACCAGACCGGCCGCCTCCATCTGGCCTATCAACCGCTGCCGGCCAGGCAGAGATAGCCCCAGGACCCCGCCCAGCGAGTCCACCGTCGCATAACCTCCCCCCTGCTCGCAATCCAGCATGTGCTTCAACGCGTCCTCGAACCTCGACCGCTCACGCAACTGACGCCAAGCCCGCCACCGGTCGCGCAGCAGAAAGCCCGCCAGCGCCCCACACGAGACGAACAGGACAACGAGAACCAGAACCCGACCAGTCCAGTCGACCATGACTGCCTCAGATCAGGACAACCCATGGTGAGTGTAGGCCCGAGAATAGGGTTGTCAAACGGCTTCCCGCAGAGAGGGTGAGGTAAGACCATCGCAAGATGACCGACCTGGAGCGTCAACTCCCCGGCAAGCATACGCTCCCACCGTGTTCGACGACAACGACTACTTCAGCATCCTCCGTATCAGCGATTCCTCGGTCGGCAGCCCTTGGCGCAACCCGACTCGGGCCAGCCGCGGGGTGGCCATGAACGGCAATCGATGGGCCTACTTCGTGACCCAGACCGACGACGACCATCGGACAACACCCGGCTAAAAGGCCCAACCTCCACCGCGCGACCATCGGCGGTCGGCGAAGCTCCTCTCCGTCACTGTCCGACCGACCGCCGACCAACGACGACGACTCATCACTCGTTGTCGGCCACGACCATGCCCGTGAACGATGGCCCCCCGGCGTCCACCCCGCCCATCCTCCTGCAGAAAAAAGGATCTGGGTGTCCCTGTCCACCATGAGTGCCTGCCCTCCGCCTCCCGCACCGGCCTCTGTGGCATCACTGCGGGCGGCTCGCTATACTGCCCCCCCGAACACGATGTCAGCCGCCACCCGAAGAGGGAGACCCCCATGCCGGAAACCCATCGATACGTTCCCGCTCAACCTCGCTATAACAAGGGCTACGTCTGGACGATCTCGGTGATCGCAGCCCTCGGCGGCCTGCTCTTCGGATACGACTGGGTGGTCATCGGCGGCGCGAAACCCTTCTTCGAACGGTACTTCGGACTGGCCGGCAACGCCTCAGCCTCGGGCTTCGCCAATAGCTGCGCCCTGATCGGTTGCCTGGTCGGCGCCATCATGTCCGGCGCGCTCAGCGACAAATTCGGACGCAAGCGACCACTGATCTTCGCCGCGATACTCTTCGCCGTCACCTCCGTGGGCAACGGCCTGGCCGGCAGCTTCACCGCGTTCGTCACCTGGCGCATCCTCGGCGGCGTGGCCATCGGCTTGGCCTCCAACCTGTCACCCATGTACATCGCCGAGGTCGCCCCCGCCCAGGTTCGCGGCCGCCTCGTCGCCATCAACCAGCTGACTATCGTCATCGGAATCCTCCTCGCCCAGTTCATCAACTGGTTCCTAGTCCGCCAACTGCCCTCGAACGCAACCGACGAGTTCATCATCGGATCGTGGTATGGGCAACAAGGCTGGCGATGGATGTTCGCCCTGACCGCCATCCCCGCCCTGCTCTTCTTCGCGGGCATGTTCCTCGTCCCCGAGAGCCCACGCTGGCTGGCCAAGAACGGCAAGCCGGACAGGTCGCGAATCATACTCGAGCGGATCGGCGGCCCCGCCTACGCTGGCACGGCCATGGCCGACATCGAATCCACACTCGTCAATGAAACTGAGAAGGTCGATTTCCGCGCCCTGCTCAATCCGCGCATGACCGGCGTGCTCGTGCTCGGCGTGGTGCTGGCAGTCTTCCAGCAGTGGTGCGGCATCAACGTGATCTTCAACTACGCCGAGAATATCTTCCGGGCCGCTGGCTACGACATCTCTTCCGTACTCATGAACATCGCTTGGACCGGGTCGGTCAACCTGGTCTTCACCTTCGTTGCCCTCGGCGTGGTCGACCGCCTCGGACGCCGCCCACTCATGCTGATCGGCGCGATTAGCCTGGCGTTCATCTACCTGGCCATGGGGTACTGCTACCACTCCGGCGTCCAGGGACTCCCCACCTTGCTGCTGGTCCTGGCCGCGATCGCCTGCTACGCATGCTCCCTCGCTCCAATGACCTGGGTGATTCTCTCGGAGATCTACCCCAACCGCATCCGCGGAGCGGCCATGTCCGTCTCGGTATTCGCTCTCTGGGCCGCCTGCTTCGTCCTCACCTACACCTTCCCAATTCTCCACCAATGGCTCGGTATGGCCGGGACGTTCTGGCTTTACGCGACCATCTGCACCGCAGGCTTTCTCTTCACCTTCCTCCGATTGCCCGAAACCAAGGGCAAGACCCTTGAACAGATCGAGAGCGAGTTGGTGGATGGACGCGGCCGGAGCGAGTCCCCTTGGTAACCGTGATAAGACCCGGAGACGGGCAAGCGGATAATCGGTGACCGCTTCCATAGATCCTCCTTTAGGATCATTGTGCTGTCGGGCGCCGCCTTTGGCGAGATCGGATCCCCCGCATCTCGAACGAGAAACCGTACCCTCCCGCCAGCCAGGCGGGACACCGGCCATGCCAGACTGTACAATCTCCCATTGGAGCAAGCCGGCGATGGTACGCCGACTGACCTGGGAGACCCGCCGGGGATGGACCAGTACCCATGAGCAGGATCCGACCAAAGCCCGCAACCTGTTGCTGCCTCTGCGGCGTCCTCTCCGCCGCGATCATGACCGGATGCCAACACGAAACGTTCAGCCGAGATCCGGCAGCCTACATCGATGACACCGATCTCGTCGCGATGCGGCTCGATGCCGAAACCTCTCCGCCACAGCCGAGTCAGGGCACACCGAAACCGACCCTCAAGGCGCTGCCCGCCAACCTCGATCCACCAGCTTCGCCCGCCGAGTTCCGCCAGTCGTGGCATTTCAAGCCCGTCAATCAGGGGCGCACCGGCCACTGCTGGTCGTTCGCGACCACTTCGTTCTTCGAATCCGAGATTCACCGCCTCAGTGAACGCGACATCAAGCTCTCCGAGCTGCACACCGTCTACTGGGAGTACCTCGAGAAAGCCCGACGGTTCGTCCGCCAGCACGGCAACTCCGAGTTCGGGCGCGGGTCAGAACCTAATGCCGTGATCCGCATCTGGAAACAATACGGCGTGGTACCCGAAAACGCGTACACCGGCCTGTTGCCCGGTCGCAAGTTCCACGACGATCGGCGGCTCTGTGCCCAAATCCGCGAGTACCTGGACTCTCTCAGGGAGAAGAACACCTGGGACGAGAAATCAGCCGTGACCGCCGTCAGAGCCATCCTTGACCGGCACCTCGGGCCACCACCCCTCTCCCTGGACTGGAACGGGCAAACGATGACACCGCAGGACTTCCTGCACAACGTGGTCAAGCTGAACCTCGACGACTACGTCAGTGTCCTCTCCCTGATGAACGAACCCTTCAATGCGTGGTGCGAGTATAAGGTACCCGACAACTGGTGGCATTCCCGCCAGTACTTCAACGTCTGTCTCGAGGACTTCATGACGATCGTAGACCGCGCGACCCGCGACCGCCAGACGATGTGCCTCGGGATCGACAACACCGAGCCGGGCTTCCTCTACCGCCAGAACGTGGCTTTCATCCCGACGTTTGACATCCCCGACTTCAGCATCGACGACGCCGCCCGCCAGATCCGCTTCAACAACGGGAGCACAACGGACGATCATGCCGTCCACCTCGTGGGATCCTGCCGACAACACCGGCAGCCATGGTACCTCATCAAGGACTCCGACACCGGCCCGCTCAATGGTCCGCACAAAGGCTACATGTTCTACCGCGAGGACTACCTGCGACTGAAAACGCTCTTCATCCTGTTGCCGCGCCACACGGCCGAGAAGGCCCTGGGCCGGCCGCTGGGCTCGCCCGCATCGGCACCGGCGCGAGGCAAATAAACCGCGTCGCCATCGAGATATGGCTCTGCAAGAACGAGAAACGGGATATCATGAATCGCAAATCGCAGTTCCCTCTTGTCGCCTTTATCGCCAGTCTGTGCATGATCGCGCCGGCTTCTGCTCAAACCAAACCGACCAGCCGACCGGCCGGCACGACGTCCGCCAACCGTCTGTTCCGCACGCCCAACGACGTCCACCGGCTCATCATGAACGAGTTCCCCAACGGACTGACAATCGCCCTGCACAACGCCGGCGAGAAGAACAGGCTGAGCGGCCAATACACGTCCCCGGTCATCACGACCGACTTCCCTTTCAACGATCTCCTGGCGTCGTGGAACATCGATGTTCCCGCCCGCTCCGGGTTCTATGTCGAGATCCGCGTCGGCCGCGCGACCGGCGACTTCTGGACACCGTTCTACTACCTGGGCGGCTGGGGCGATTTCACACCACCCGCGAAGAAGCTCTTCAATGACGACAACGGCCACATCGTGGTCGACTACTTCCAGTCCCTCAACACGTTCGACCGCATCCAAGGCCGGTTCTCCTGCGCGGGCGACACCGCCGCCCATGCCCCCATGCTGCGCCGACTCGCCTTCGCCTACAGCAACACCCTGAACGACGCCAACCTGGCCGGCAGGTTCCGCACGACGATCGAACCCGGCCCCAAGGAGAAGTGGACCCGGCGGCTGCCGATCCCCTTCCGCAGTCAGAACTGGGAAAGCCCCGAGCTCCGCGGCGAGGTCTGCAGCCCCACGTCCGTCTCCATGGTTCTCGAGTATCGAGGCGTCAAGCGGCCGACGGCCGAGGTTTGCAGGACCCTCTACGACGCCGAGAACCGGATGTACGGCAACTGGTGGCGGGCGATCCAGGGCGCGTGGACGTACGGCGTGCCCGGCTATCTGGATCGCTTCGGCGACTGGAACGCGGTGAAGAAACGCATCGCCCAGGGCTGCCCGGTCATCGCCAGCACGCGGACCGAAAAGGGCCAACTCCGCCACGCACCCAACTACGAATCGCTGGCCGGCCACCTCATCGTCATCACCGGATTCGACCCCGACGGCAGCGTGCTGATCAACGACCCGGCCAAGCGAACCCCCGAAACCGGCTTGTGCAGGTACCACCCCGACGACGTCGAGAAGATCTGGTTCGACCGCGGCGGCGTCGGATACGTCCTCCTGCCCCGGACCCAATGACCAAAAACGAAGAAGCTCCAACAGACGGCAGGAAGATATCGACTGCCCTATGGCTCCTCGACCGGTGGATCGCTAACCACCGGTAATTCAACCCATGACCCAGGTCAACAAGGCGGTCGAGATGATCCACCGCACCTCCGGCGTTAGGGCCACAACTTCAACAGCAACAGCAGCGACACCGTCCCGTCGATGATCGGTTCATTGGTCGAAAAATCGGCGTAAACATCGTGATAGACGCCGATGTCAGACTGAAAGCGAGCGTAAACGTCCTGGCCGAAGTCCTCGAACTTGAGCCCGTCGTTGATATCCTTGTAGACCGGCCCGTCGACTAGTCCGCCCACCGGAAGGATGTTCGCCAGCCGATAGAACAGGTGGTGCGGGTGGCAAGACGGGTTGCCTGTCTCCGGAACGCCAATGACCATGGAGACTCCCCAGGGGTTGCGGCCAAAGATCCAGTCACGGGCCTCGGTGGCCAGCAAACGATAGGTGCTGTCGCCGGTCATCCGCTCATACAGCACCGCCTGTGTGGCGAAAGCGACCACATCGTTGCACGAGCACCAAACCAGCGGCGTGCCCAGGCGATAGGGATTCCGCTCCGCGAGGCGACGGACCGACTCCAGCCCTGCCCGATAAAAGCCGGCCAGCTCCTTCCTCGCCGCTTCGTCCACGTGCGGATAGAGCCGCCAGTGGGCCAGATTGACGTAGGGAAACAACTCGTAGTGCCCGTGACGCGTCCCGCCCATGCCCGGATTGGGGCCGGCCCGACGGGCGTATCCAATCGCCTCCTCCAGGTACACCTTGTCCCGGGTGGCAATGTACAGCTCCACCGCAGCCCATTCGAGATCGTCGCTGAAGGTGCTCTCCCCGTAGTAGTACGGGGCTTTGACTGGCACGGACATGGCGTTGCCCGGATACCTGCGGGCGAGTTCGTAAAGCGACTTGGCGGCCTTCAGGTCGCCGGCCAGAGCCATGGCCGCGGATGCCCGACCAGCCAGGCTGGCCTTGCCAGAGGAGCGATTCCTGTACCTCGGACCCTCCGGCTTGCCGGTCGCAGGCCAGGCGGCTCGCGCGCCCCCTCGACCCCAGCCGTAGTCGGACTCGTCCTCATGCCACAGCTTGGCGGGCGGACCGTGGTCGCGGTCGTCGGCGATCTGAACATAGATCGTGTCCCGATCGGGGTGAATCCTGCGAACCAGCTCGGCTCCATGGTCCGCTTCCTCGCGCTCGCCCGCCAAATACAGGGCGGCCACACAGTAGGTGGTCGTGATCATGTGCTTGATCCGGTCGGCCGCATCGTGCCACCCCCCCACAAGATCGTGCTGGCGACCAGTAACCGTATCGATCGCGTCCCGCTGGTGACACTTCCGGCCAGTGACCGGGTTGTCCCCGCACCGCTGCAGACGCATGAAGGACAACAGTCTCCCAGGCACATCGGCGTACGCCTGCCGGCCAATCGTGAAGGGCAGTGACACCACACCGGCAAAGCGGATCTCGTAGCGACCTTCCTTGGCCAGCGGCGTGAAGTCGAGGCGGTAGTTGTGCCGGAACGGCCCCCACGCCCCCTGGTCGTCACCCAGCGGAGCCGAGAAATCCCCGACCGTGAAGCGGCCCTCCTGTGGCTCGTCGCTGGAAAGAATGGCGATTTTGGGTTCGTCGGGCAGATAACCGATCTGGCTCCCACGCACCCACACGCCCGCTTCGGATACGGGCTGCGAGGCGAGCGGGGGTGGCAGATCGGCGGCCCGGCCGCAGGCGGTAAGGGCCACAATAACCAATGACCCGATGTTCACGGCATGTCTTGCTGCCATAGGGCACCCGATCCATCCATGAGTGGAACCGTCCTCTATCATATCATCAAGCACGGGCTTGTCAGAGGGATGGCATAGTGGGATGATGACAAATCACATGCGCGGCCAGGAACGGTGCGAGGATCGGCCAGGATTCGGGGCATTCGCACGGTGGCGGAACCTGTGCGGGCCGGTCCGGCAGCCATTTCGGCCGGATGGGAGAATCACATGGACCGCAGAATGTTCCTCAAGAGCGTCCCCGCCTTCGCCGTGCTGGCCAGCCGAACATCCAGCTTCGGCGAGGAAACGGTCACTCCACCGGCGGTAGTGCCCGAGCTCAAGCCGATCACCCTGCCGAAACCCGAGAAGGAGGGGGGTAAGTCGGTGATGGCCGCCCTGTGGGAACGGAGGACCAACCGCAGCGTTAGCGACAAACCGCTGCCTCCGCAAATGCTGTCCAATCTCCTGTGGGCAGCGTGGGGCGTGAACCGCGAAGGCGGAGCATCCCGACGGATCGGGCGAACGGCAGCGTCGGCAAGCAACGCGCAGGAGATTGACCTGTACGTCTTTCTGGCCGAAGGGGTCTACCTCTACGAAGCCCTACCCCATCGCCTGGCACCAGTCCTGGCCGGCGATCAACGAGAGAAGGTCGGTCGCCGTGGCCGCGGGGGCGCGGCCGCCAAGGCCCCGGTCAACCTGGTCTTCGTGGCCGACCTCGCCAAGTACAACCGCGGCACGCCCCAGGAACCAGGCCTGAAGGACCCTGAAATCCAGAAGTCGTACTACAACATCGCCGCCGGCCTCATCGCCGGAAACGTCTACCTCTTCGCCGCGTCGCAGGGTCTGGCCGCTTGGTTCCGTAACTGCAACAAGACTGGTCTGGCCACAGACCTCGGGCTGCGGCCGGAACAACGCGTGCTCTATGCCCAGACCGTGGGCTATCCCGCGTAAGGCCCGGTCAGGGCAGGCTTCTCGATCGCGGAAGAAAGAACACACGACCGGAGGTCAATCCGTGAGCCGACAACTCACTTCCGTGGCTTGCTTCTTCACTTTGACCCTGTCTCTGACGGGACACCACGCCATGGCTGAAACACCTGAATCCAATGCATCAAGGTGGCTCAAGGGAGCACCGCCGGTACCCGCATTCGAGGGACCCGCTTCGCTCCAGCAGTGGGAATCCAATCGCGCCGGCATACGCAGACAGATCTGGAACCTCCTCGGCAAGCTCCCGCCGCGCCCAAACCAGCCGGCCGTCGAGCGGCTCTCCCGCGAAGACCGCGGCGACTACGTCCTGGAGAAGTTCTCCTTCGACAACCAGGCGGGGGCAATTGTCCCCGGCTACCTGCTGCTGCCTAAGGCCAACCCGGGAAAGGCCCCTGGCATTCTGTACTGCCACTGGCACGGCGGCCACTACGACGTCGGCAAGGAGGAACTCTTCAGAACGAACGCCGTTCCCGTGCCGCCTGGACCCGCCCTGGCCAAGGCAGGCTTCGCGGTCGTCGCCATCGACGCCTACTGCTTTGGCGAACGAAACGGACAGGGGCCGGGCGGACCCGAGGAGAAAGGCGGCGGCGGCGAGATGACCGCCAGCAAGTTCAACCTCTGGGTCGGCCGGACCCTGTGGGGCATGATGCTGCGCGACGATCTCATCGCCCTCGATTACCTCTGCTCGCGGCCGGAGGTAGACCCCACACGCATCGGAGTCACCGGCATCAGCATGGGGGCAACGCGCACCTGGTGGCTCATGGCCCTGGACGAACGCCTTAAGACCGGCGTCGCCGTGGCCTGCCTGACCCGATACCAGGACCTGATCGCAACCAGGGGACTCCCCTGCCATGGCATCTATTACTTCGTGCCCGGCCTGCTCAACCACTTCGACACCGAGGCCATCGTGGCTCTGGTCGCGCCACGCCCCCTGCTGTTCATGACCGGCGACCAGGACTTCGGATCGCCCGTCAACGGGATTCGCAGGATCGACAAGTCGGTGGCCCGCGTCTATGCCCTCTACGGAACCGAGGCCAGCAGCAGATTTCGCAGCGTCATCTACCCCGGACTGGGCCATGTGTACACGCCCGAAATGTGGAAGGAGACCGTGGCCTGGCTTGGCAAGAACCTCGAAAACCGGTCGTGATCCTGCCGCTCGCGGCCCACACAACCCAACTTGCCGCCTCCTCACCTCATTGACCAGGCCTTCGCTCCACAGCCCTCAGACCAGAAAATCCGACCCCGGGCCCCAACTTCCCCTTAGGGCTTTGCAGCACCCGCGTGGGTCGTGGTATACTCTATCCCAGGTCAGATCACGTCCTTGCGCTGGAGGCTTGTCATGCGGTCAATCACCAGGGTCCCAATGTGCCGGTTCGTGCCCGGCTCGCGCGCGTTCACGCTGATCGAGGTTCTCGTGGTGGTGGCGATCATCGCCTTGCTGGTCGCGATTCTGCTACCATCCCTGGCGGAGGCCAGAAACCAGGCCCAGACCGCCAAATGCGCCGCCGGCCTGCGACAGGGCGTGACAGGAGCCATCCTGTACCAGACAGAACAGAGAATGAGAAAGGAGCGATGGAGCACCAATTTCGGATGGGCCATCGCCTCCCTCCGCCAAAGCAAGGGCGAAACCGGCATCTTTCAATGCCCTGCCGATAACAACCCCACTCCTCTCCCCGCCCTCTTCGACCGCCAGTATTCGGATAGCGGCCGGACCGACTTCCACGGCGAGGTGGGTTCCGACGCAGTCTTCAACCGGGTATGGAACCTCGGTGGGGGCACCTACTCGCTGAACTACCAGGACATCGTCGACTTGGCCGGCTTCGGCTATGACGCCGATGCGGACGCCTACGACGCGCGGGTCGACATCACCGTTCCATCCATCGGCCAGAAGTACGCCCAAGGCATTGGCAGCAAGCCCAGCGCAGCCTGGACGCACGTCATGTACACCTTCAAAGGCAAGCAGATCGGCGTGGACAGCTTCCCCGCCACCACTCTGCCGGTCCTGTGGATGAGCTTCGGGGCCAACGCCAGCGCCGGACTCATCGGAGTCAGGGGCTTGCCGATCCTCGCCATCGAGGCTGGTAAACCCGGCGTCTTCCCGGAAACCCTCGGCAACTTCAACGCCGACGTCCTTCCTCATGCGGTGCGCTTCCGGCACGGAGGCAGAAACACCCGCCCAGGCTTCGCCGGACAGGAATACATGAACGTGTCACCGGGCTCGTCTCGGTCCTCGTCGGTCATGCTTCCCCTCAACAGAATCGATGGCCGCTACGCGCCGCGATTGAAAGCCAACGCCGGCTTCCTCGACGGCCACGTCGAGGGAATGAGTTGGGGACGCTTGTTCAGCGATCCCGCCGCAGGCCATCCAGCCCCCAGGCAGCAGGCCTGGGTCGGACTTGGCCGCAAGAGCAACACCATTACCTTCGGACCACCGGAATGATGAATCGGGCCGAACGCGGTACTTCCGCCATCCCCCACCTGCCGACACAAGACAAACCAAACGGCGCCGACGTGCGACCGACGCCACCTTCACGGCTTTCACCCAGGGACTTCGCCCCTCATCCTCTGCCACCTCACCGAACCCGGGCCGCGCGGTCAAGCGGCAAGGTCTGCGTGGAACCGTCGCCGAACACCACTTTCACCGCCCGCGGGCAACCTCCCAGGTCGGTGAGAACATACTCGCCCTCGTCATACTGGACGCGGATGCTGTCGATTCCGAACCCCTGGCGACGGGCACGGTCGATGAATACGTCCCCGTAGTGGTCGTAGATCCGGTTCCGCGCCTCGCTGGCGGCACCGTTGCCCCAGTCGTAAATGGTAAACGTGCCAATGCCAATACCGCCTGGCCCAGTCCGGCCGCCGTGGCCGTAGTTCTCCATCATGAAACCGTAATCTCGCGGCCCAAAGAACGGGTGAGCCTTCTCCCACTGCTCCTTCTGCTGCGGGTTCTCAGGGCAGTACATCATCACAAACGATGCCTTGAGCGCGGAAATGCCACGCTCGAAAAGACCGGACTCGCCGGTCTCGCGATAATAGTCCATGAACAGCTCGGCGTAGAGCGATTGACGCGAGTCGTTCCACTCGCCGTCGAAGTTCATCACCCCGAAGCCCCCTAAGGCCGGCACGTAAATGAACGGCGGCTGCCAGACCTGCTGGCACATGGACAGCTCGTCCAGCGTCCGCCGGCCCCAGGCCAGGTACTTCCCGTCGCCAGTGGCCCGGTAAACCGCCAGCAGGGCCTCCGCCGTCCAGAACATCGAGAAATTACACTGCTTGTACATGCCGTTGCGGGCGTACTTCCTGCCCACATGGTCGTCCCGACCGAACGCGCAGCAGGACCAGTAGGTCTCGAAATCCTCCCACCGACCGTCGGGAACGATCTCCACCAACAACGCATCCGCGGCCTTGATCGCCGCCTCGCGGAACCGCTCCTCGCGGCTGACGTCAGCCATCTTGAGCAGGAAGGTAACACTCATCGCCGTCTCGGGCGTGCGGAACATCACCGGCGACGGCTCCAGAGTCTCCGGGTTCAGCCAGCCAGGGAAGAAGCCCCGCTCGTCCTGGAGTCGCAGCAGCTTCTCCGCATACTTGCGGCAGAAGGTAACCAACTGCTCGTCCGGGGCAATCTCCTGGTGCCAGCGAAGCATCAGCAGACAGGTCCAGCTCGCATCCAGCACATGGTACCAGGCATCCGAAATCCCGAGGTTTCGCGGGCTGCGATTCGAATTGCGCCAGGTGGCCTCAGACCAGGGCCGCGGTCGGACCACCTCCTTGCCCTGCTCCTGGACCTTCTCGTTGGCGGTACCAATCACGGCCGGGAAAATGCCATCCTCCATCGGGGCGGCCAGGGCCAGGGCCTTGGTGAGTTCGGCCTTGGCTCTGAGGTCCTCGTCCACCGTTCGACGAGCCCACCGGGCCAGGCCACTCGCACTTCGCAGTGACGAAAACCAGGCCTGGTTCCAGATGGACAGGAACTCCCGCTGATACCAGAGGCCAGGGTAGTTCGGCGACTGGCTGATGTTGACGATGAACTGCGGAGCACCAACCTTGCGGCCGTTGAGCTCGAACTCCTGCCAGACCGCGTGGCCCCAGCGGTCGAAGGCCCAATCGTAAGTGTGCTTCACAAACACGTCCATCGGCACCGTACCCGGCGCACCTTCCAGGTGCAGCGGGCGACCCCACCGCTTCCAGAGCAACCGCGCTGCCCGCTTCCAGGGATTCAGCGGCAGGTCGGCGTCCTGATACTCGGCCACGTAGAAGGCTAACTCTACCCGACCGGGCTTGAACACCATACCGGGCTTCTTGCGGAAACCAACGTGACCGGCCACCTCCGTGCAAACCATGCCCAGCGTGATCTCGTTCTTGACAGCGTCAAGGTCGAGAAACCAGGGGTCGTCCACAAGCCGGCCGACAAGATCAAGATCCGGTACCACGATCAGGACCGTCTGACCCTTGGTGACGATCGCGGCCGGGCTGCGGAAAACGTGCTGACCAGCCACAAAGCCGTCTTCCGGGGCCAGGTGCGGCAGCCAGTGAAAGTCGGGCGCAAACGAGGGCTGCAACACGACCGAAAGCTCATCCTGCGATGTCTCGGTAGTGAGATCCCATCGCAAGGAAACCCGCGTCCAGCCGGCCTCGGGAGCATCCCGCGTGATCGCAACCGCCGCCGGAACCTGGCCCGCCAACCGAGGAACGGCAAACTTGAAATGGGACGATCTCACCTCGGCAGCGCCGGAGTCGTCGACCAACTGAACCAGTTCAATCGCGGCTGTACGGCCGGAAAAGCACCCGACGGCCAGAAACGAGAAAACCACCACGCTGACCGGACGCGGAACGCTGCGATACAAAACCATGCGCGGAAACCTCCCCATCGGGTCAGTCAGAATCACAGCAGCCCATCCGGGCGGCAGAGCAGGCATTATAGGGCGACCTTCGCGGATCGCTACCCTGCACCTGCGGCCCGACATGCAGGCGCCAACCACCAGGTACAAAGCTGCAAACAAACGAGAAACGCCCCTGACGGCCCTTTCCACGAGGTCAGGACGATCCGCGATCTCCCCGTGGCCGGCCAACAGGCCCGACCCCACCGGCTCGCCCAGGGTGACATCCGCGGCAATCATGGTAACATAGAGTGATAGGCACGCGGCTCCGGGCCTTGGCGCTAGGCCGCGTCTCAACACCCCGGCGATGATCTTGAATGGAAGGGACACGATGAGAGTCATGACCAGCATGCGCGCCTCGTCAGCCCTGTTGGCGGCGTCAGTTCTTCCCTGTTTCGCGCAATCCCTCGATTCGATCACCCATCCGCAGCAGGGCCGGTCCATGCGCGCAACCAGCGGTAATCCGTTCAACAACACGGATCTGGCCAGGTTCGAAATGGGCGAGAGCAAGACCATCGCCGACCTGGTCGGACCCGGTGAGATCCGCCATATCTGGCTGGTACCCACATCCATGGACATCCGCCACCCGCGAGCCCTCGTGCTCCGCATGTGGTGGGACGGCGCCGCCACGCCCTCCGTCGAGGCCCCGCTCGGCGATTTCTTCGCCGTCGGAAACGGCATGCAGGCCGACGTCGACTCGCTGCCGGTCAAGGTCTGCTCACGCGGCCGGGGCTACAACTGCTACTGGCGCATGCCGTTCCGCAAGTCCGCGAAGATCACCCTGACCAACGAGTCCGACCGCGAGCCGGCTTCCTGCTACTTCCAGATCAACTGGGTCCGCCAGGACCGCGAGCCCGACGACCTCTTGTACTTCCACGCCCGCTACCACCAGGAGTGCCCTCCCCAAATGGGCAAACCCTACACCGTGTTCGTCGGCCAGGGCCGCGGCCACTACGTGGGTACCGTGCTCTCCTCCCAAAATGCGATTGGACACTGGTTCGGAGAGGGAGATGACTTCTTCTACATCGACGGGGAACAAGTCCCGTCCATCGCCGGGACGGGAACCGAGGACTACCTCAGCGAGGCCTGGAATATGCGCGTCCACTCCAGCCTCTTTTCGGGTTGCACCATCTTCGAGCCCCGCGCTCCCGACGCCCGAATCACCGCTTACCGCTGGCACATCCCCGACCCGGTCATCTTCCGGAAATCGCTCCGTCTCGAGCTCGAACGCAAGGGCTTCCTCATGACCTCGAAGGGCGAGGTGCTGTCCGAGGCCGGCTCCCGACCCGACTACTGGTCCTCCGTCGCCTTCTGGTACCAGGACACGACCGCCCAACCTTGGTGCGAGTTCCCCCCCTACCGCGACCGGGTCAACCCCGAAATCGTCCTCCAGCTGCCCAGGGTGGTCAAGACCATCCGGCACTCCCAGGACGTCGAACTCCAGGTCAACCCGTACAACCGGGCCACCTACACCAAGCCGTGGTTCCGCGTCAAAAACGAGACCATCGGCTCGTGGATCGAAATCCCCTTCACCATCACGGAGAAGGGCCGATACTCGATGTCACTCTTCCAGCACCTGCGCGACGACAACGGTATCTGGAAAGTCTACATCGACAACCAGGAAATCCACCAGGCCGGCGAATCCCAAATCGCCGGGGGCTACGAAGTCGACCTGGTCAACCAGCTCGCCCCCGAGGCGGTCAACAAGACCCTCGACTTCTACAATACCTACCGCAAGGATGAACACGAGGACTACATCTACGGCCAGCGACGCGAACGGAAAATCGGCCTGTTCCACTTCGAGCCCGGCAAGCACGCCCTCCGGCTTGTCTGCGTCGGGGCAAATCCAGGCTCGGTCCATCCGGAGACGGGCAAACCCGGCTACAACCTGAGCGCCGACGTGCTCTCGCTGCGGAAACTGCCCTTCGAGAACATGGACCAGTGGATCCAGAAGGCGATCGAGATGGAGAAGGCCGCGGAGAAAACGACACAGGGCAAATGACGGCCGCCAACGTACAACGGGCTCCACCCCCGTCTCCATGGAGAGTGTGGCACAGGTACGCGGCCCGTCACTCAATCGACAGGATGCCGGTCACGCCCCCGCAGGAAGGACTCGGGTGGCCGCCCGTCCCCCAGGCTTTGCGGCACTCGGCTTGCCGCGGAGAGGACCTGATTGATGACCTCACTCATGACATCACCCTGCATCTTGCTTCTCACGTCGTCTGTCGCGTGGATGGGCCTCGGCGCCGCCATGCCGGCCGAGCCCGGGCCACCGCTCATCGGCGACACCGAACAAATCTACACCCTGCCGAAAGAGAACACCGAGATCAGAGGCCTGGCCGTCGACGAGACCGCCGCCGAAGTCCCGCAACTGCTGGTCCTCGACCGCTCCGGCAAGGTCTTCGCCTATCGCATCGACCGTCACGCGAAGAAGGAGGTCGGCCCGCTTGAGCCGTTGCGGGTCTACGATCTCTCCGCCACAGGCCAGGATAAACGCCCGCTCCTGACCGATCCTCGCGGCTTGGCTTTCGCCAGAGAGGACGGCCACCCGATCCTCTACACCCTGAGCCGAGACAAAAGCGAAGAGATCGCATCCCGGCTCTGGCGCTTCAATCTCGACAGCGGCAAAACCGCCGACGCGAACCTCTCCCTGTTTCACTTCCGGATCGGCGACCGCGAACCGCTCGGGATCACCGTGGACGACGGTCAGTTGCTCGTCAACTACGAGTCGGCGGGTTACGCGGACGCCAACCTCCGCGCGCGCCGCGGCATCATCCGACTTGAGTGGCCGCCACCACATGACGCGCTGCCCCAATTCGTCCGCCACATGCCCGACGCCGGAACACTGGCCTCGCACGGCCTGGCCGCCATGAAAACGGAAGGCGCCCGCTATCTCTGGTCCACCGTCGGCGACACCCACATCTACTGCGCAGATGCACCAACCGGCCGCGGCCTGTTCGCGTTTGAGCGCCCCCGCTCCGTCGATACCGGCAGCGTCTGCCGCGGCTTGGCCTTCGGACAGGGTAGTCTCTGGGTGTCTGAAAACGCACCCGGCCCAGACCGCGTACACCGCGTCAACGTGACCAGAAACCTCGACGCCCTGCGAGAAGGCCCCCGCATCCTCCGCCATCTGGTCATGGCCATCAACACCAGGCCGGAGAAGGACGGCGACAAGGCCGGCAGGGTGTCTCACAACTACTCCCGAC
Organism: Phycisphaerae bacterium; assembly: GCA_018003015.1. Classification (NCBI taxonomy): domain Bacteria; kingdom Pseudomonadati; phylum Planctomycetota; class Phycisphaerae; species Phycisphaerae bacterium. The sequence goes on from JAGNEZ010000009.1 coordinate 37,441, forward strand.
CCTACACCTACGAGCAGCTTCACAACCAGGGCTTCTGGCCCGAGACCGAGAAGATTGTGGACCTCACCAAAGCACCCAATGCCACGATCAGACACTTCAGCTACGATCCCGCCGACGACGTCACCGCACGCCAGGAGATGCTCAGCGTCGAATACGCCGAGGCCCCCGCCCACCCCTACGCCTCGCAGTACGAACTCGACGTGTGGACCAACTCGTGCCGCAGCTACGTCTACCCCCATCGGGCCAATCACCAGCGGGACGGCTTCTCCGGAATAGGCTACCTGGCGGACGATCCCGAACTCTACAATCTCAGCGACACCAAAACGTACAGGGCTTTCATCGCCCGCGTCACGGCCCACATCAAGGCCAAATACGATGCCGACGCCGACATGAGGAATCCTTACTGGGCCGCGCGGAATGTCCTCGAGTACATCCAGGACACCTACTACTACCCAATCCCCCCTCTCATGCGGCCGGCAACCGTCGACTACTCCCGCAAACACTACGACGCCAATCCCGCCAATCTCAAGATCGAGTTGTCCGATCGTCCCTACGACAAAACCCAGATCATCGCCTGCTCCGGAACAAGCGTCATCCTGGCCGGCGCGATGCGCCACCTGGGCATCCCCGCCCGCTGGCTCGGCACCGCCGCCGAACGCGATCCCAAAACCTGGGACACCAACGGAAACGGATTCCTCGACACGGACGAAACCGCCCCCTGCACCAACGGCCACCGCTACACCCAGGTCTGGCTCGGCAACCACTACGGCTGGGTGTGCTTCGACGCCACCCCGAGCCGGCCCGCGTCAAGCGATTACGACGTGCCCCCGCCCTTCCAACCACAGTGGCGATTCATGAGCCGCGCCGCCGCCGGCCACATGGTCGAACGCCGAATCGTCTTCAACGTCGGCTCGGCCCTGTTCCGACCACTGTATCGCGATTTCGAATACGACCAACGGCTCGCCTTGGAAAACAACTGCGGCGGCGATCAGCGCTACAACCTGCAGGCCCGGTTCGAAAAACCCGAACTCTGGCGCTTGCCAGGCAACCGCATCGAGCTGAAAAACACCTGCTTCATCCGCGACGTGAAAACCACCGGCCCGAAACTCAAAACCCGCGTCACCTGGCGGCTCGAGGGTCAGTGGGGCAAGGACCCCAACGCCACCCTGTCCATCGACCTTCAGCAACTCCCTCCCAAGGGCAACAAGCCCCGCCAGACCACCACCGTGGCCCGCGGAATCCGCGCCAGCGCTCAGTCAGCCGTCGTGAACCTCTCCGGCCACACCGGGAAACGCTGCCGTCTGCTGCTCCGCAAGGACGGCGACAGCGAGACCGGCAACTGCTCGGAACTGTTCGAGCTGGAAAGCCATGCCGAGGAGAGATAGGCCCCGCATGACCGCAAACAAAACCCAAGGATTACGGGTGATCCGCGGATCCAACCCGAATCCCCGAGCACAGCAGGGCCACCACGGAAAGAACGAAGCAGACAGCATGCACGGCTCACCGTATTGGGTCACATCGTGGGATCCACCCCACGAACCGTGAGGCTGTACCCGGCTGCCCCAGCGGCGTGAGCCCGCTCCGAGCTATCCTACCTTGCGGAGCAACTCCACCGTGTCGATGCCAAACGACGTCCCGGCGGAGGCCGCATGCTTGCCAATCACGGTAACGCGGAGGGTGTGCTTGCCGGCCTTCAACTCGTGCACCCCGAGCTCCAGATAACCCGCCGGGCTGACCTTCCCGGAGTACAGATCGCAGGACTCCGAGACCGGTCCGCCGTTGAGGGACACCTGGATCCTCCCGTAATCCGGACCGGCCGTGAGCCGCATTCGAACGCGGTAAGTCCCCTCCCTCTTGACCACGAATCCGAGCTGCAGGCGGCCTCCGTCCCCGGCTCGGCAAAACAGCTGCCGGCCACCGCTCCACATCTTGCGGCACCATTCCCTCATGTCCTGGGTCGATAGCTCACAGCTGCCCTTCTCCCCCACCTCCAGCCGCTCAGCCTCAAACGACTCGTCGGGACGCTCCGAATCCGGCGGCCCCAGCTCCAACCATACAGCGTCGTTCGCATAGGCCCGGGCATAGGCATAAGACATCAGGCCGTAGCCGTCCTCACCCCAACCCCGGCCCCGGCTGTTGCGGAACCGGAAGGCACCACCCCCAGGCAGAGCCGGGTCATCCTCGTACGCCACAAAAACGATGCTGTGTCCATCCATGACGTCGCCGGGGGCAGGAGGAGCCAGCAACCGCTCGGCCACACCGTTCTTCGGCCAACGCAAGCCGCACGCCACCGGGTGGCCGCTCCTGATCGTCCGCTTGATCTCCGCCAGCTCGGCATCGGCCATGGGCAGGGCAACATTCCATCGCCTGATCCAATGGACTCGCCATCGTCTGCTCCGCGGAGCGGCATCCTTGCTGGCCTCCTCGGAGGGTCTCAAACCCGCCTCGGGCTTGGCCAGATAGGGCATCAGCTCGCTTCGGCAAATGCCATAGTTGCTGAGCCCGAGGATCGCCTCATAAAACATCGCTCCATCGTCCTTCGACGAGGAGAACCTCTTGGCCGACCATAGCAGGTACTCCTCCGCGAACCGAACCGGCGGGTCCGGCTCGCTGCGGAGCCACTCAAAGTTGGCCAGGGCGGTGATCGCAAAGAGGGAGCAGTTGGGTCGCCCGCCTTGAACACCAACCGTCATCCCGAGCCGCTCGAACTCAGGCAGAATCGTGGCCCTGGTTGCCTCTGCAGGCGGCGATGGGGCGAGAAACGAGGTGGTACACAGGGCATGGACCAACAACAGGGTTGAACAGAACAGCACTCAATCACCCTCTCTCATGGCCCGCGTAGTTCTCGGTCTGCTCTGGGCACAAGGGAAACCCGGGGAGTGGCGACTCGCGGGCGGCTCGCCTTTCGGCCAGGAGACGGTCGCTGCGGCCGCCCGGCACGAAGTGTCCCGGCCCCATGTGCTCAACTACGTTGCTCCGGCAATGCTTCGTCACCGTGCAACTGGTCATTGTAGCATTCCCGGGCTCCGCGTCCATGTGTGTTCCTGGCAGTTCCCCAAGATAGCCATCCTTGCGTCACAGGGGGGGTTCAGCCCGACCAGGACTTCGGATAGAATCCCCGTCCGTGTGGCCGATGTGGCAGATACCATACTCCTGATAGCGAACGGTAAACCATGACGACCAGCGATTCACGTTCGACCGGCCTAGGCGGCACGAATGAACCGGCGTGGGGCCCGACCCTGTTCGGCCACCCCACCGGCCTGTTCGCCCTGTTCTTCGCCGAGATGTGGGAGCGGTTCTCCTTCTACGGCATGAAGGCCCTACTCATGTTCTACATGATCAAGGGGTTCCTCAAGTACAACGACGATCAGGCGTACGGCGTCTACGGAGCCTACACCGCCCTGGTATACACCGCGCCGTTCATCGGCGGAATGCTGGCCGACAGACTGTTGGGAGCCCGGCGATCAGTGATCATCGGCGGCCTGCTTATGGCCGCCGGCCAAATGCTCCTCACCGTCGAGACCTCGATTGCTTTCTTCGTCGCCCTTTCACTGCTCATCTGCGGAAACGGTTTCTTCAAGCCAAATATCTCCACCATCGTCGGCGGCCTCTACTCCAAGGACAGCCCAAAGAAAGACGCCGGCTTCACCATCTTCTACATGGGCATCAACCTCGGTGCGGCCATGGCACCCATCATGTGCGGCTACATCGGCGAAACCTACGGATGGAACTACGGCTTCGGCCTCGCCGCAGCGGGAATGATGGTCGGCGTGGCCGTTTTCGCCGCCCCCACCCTGCTCACCCAGATCCTGATCGCCACCGGCGCTCTGGGCGGCGCAATCGCGATGCCCTTCCTGCAGGACAGCTTCCTGCAATTGCTCGCCCGGCTCTTCCTGGGCACCGCTTTGGCTACCGCCGGCCTCGTGGCCGTCGTCGCACTCCATCGAGGCGGACTTCCACACCAGGCGGGGCGGCCACCACATCCCGAGAGGCTCGGGCAGACAATCGCCGGTGTCCTGCGATACGACTTCGCCGTCTACCTCGGGATCATCATCGCCGTGCCGATCGTCGCCCTCCTCGTTCAGCGCGACACCATCGCCGGACTGGCCCTGAGCCTGGTGATGATCCTCGCCCTCATCTACATCGTCTACGATGCCTGCTTCCGTTGCACCAAAATCGAGCGACATCGCATCTTCCTGATTCTCGTCCTTATGGCCTTCTCGCTGCTGTTCTGGGCGTTCTTCGAACAGGCCGGCAGTTCGGTCAACAACTTCACCGACCGCAATATCGACCGCGTGTCCGAGAGCCGCCACATCTCGGAGAGCGACATCGGTTCCACAATACGGTTCCGCATCCCCCCCAAGGCCGACGGCGAGCTGGCCCAGCTTCCGCTCCTCACCCAAGAACAGTTCGGCTACGAGCATGAGGGCAAACCCTTCACCATGTCCGATCTGGTCAAGCTTCGGGAAAAGGCCGCGAAAGCCGACGCCGCCAGCGAAGATAAGGCGGTAAACTGGTCCCTCACGGCCTCGCACGTCGGCATGGGCGTCGGGGGAAATGAAATCCCTGCATCGGAATTCCAGGCGGTGAACCCCGTCTACATCGTGCTCCTGGGACTCGTGTTCACCGCTCTCTGGGGATTCCTTGGGGCCAGAGGCCTCGAGCCCAGCACACCCGTCAAGTTCGCATTGGGCCTCATCCAGTTGGGACTGGGATTCGCTATGCTCTGGTACGGCACCCGAGTGGCGGACAGCCGTGGCATGGTCGGCCTCTCCTTCCTGCTGCTCAGCTACCTCTTCCAGACAACCGGCGAGCTGTGCCTCTCACCCGTCGGCCTTTCCATGATCACCAAGCTCTCCCCCGCGAGGATCGTCAGCACCATGATGGGAGCATGGTTCCTGGGAACAGCCATGTCCCAGTTCCTCGCCGGCCAAATCGCGAAATTCACCTCGGTCCTCGATGAAGGGCAGGCCGAGCAACTCATCCCCGCACCAATCGAGACCGTAACGGTGTATGGCAGCGTCTACGGACGCATCGCCATCGCCGCAGCCGTCTCCGGTTTGATACTCTTCCTGCTGTCACCCTTGCTCAAACGATGGGAGCACCCCGGCGCCGTGGTCGAGGAGCCGGCGCCACACGCCCAACCGGGCGGCTTCCCCGTGCAGAAAACAGACTGACCAGGATAGAGACAATTGGGTATCGACATGCTTGACCTTGAACGCCGGCTCCATCGCGCTCGCCGCAATCACCCTAGTCGCGCGGATAGGTCACCTCTGCCGGCAGCGGCCGGTCAGGCAGATCCTCATCGGTGTTGGCGATGTAAACCCACCAGTTGTTGTAGCCCCATTTCGTGTAACCCGGAGCCTTCGGTATGTGCGACAGCCACCAGACCATGTAGCCGTACTGGTTGTTGTTCCATTCCAGGCTGCTGACCAGCCGGGGCGGCCCGCTCAGATCCGGATACCGGAGCCAGCTGTCCGCGTGGGAAAGCACCTTGCGAGCATTGTTGTAGTCGTAGCCGTCCTTGCCGTTGGGCGGCACGTGACAGCTCCCGACGTGCGAGGGCTTGCCGGGATTGTCCATCTCAAGACTCGAGAAGGTGTTCCAGGCCGATTGAAACATACACCACCCACTGTATCGGACGCGTCTGCGAAACCATGCCGCCTCCAAGGGAATCTGCTCGGTTGGCTATGAACCACGACAGCATTGTATAATACCGGCCCAGAACAGGAACAACGCCATGAAACGAGTTGACGACAAGCCCTACTGCAAGGAATGCGGATACCTGTTGGTCGGCTTGACCGACTCCGCGAAGTGCCCGGAGTGCGGCCGTCCGATTGTCGATGTCCTGGTCCGCGACTCGTTCCCCGGACGGGCCGGCTATCGCTACGCGTCTGAAACCCGCCTCTTCGGCCTGCCCCTCGTTTCGATCGCGTCCGGCCCCCACGGGCCCGAACTGTTCGGCAAACCGGTCGGCATCATCGCGATCGGCGACGCCCCCAGGGGCGTCATCGCCATCGGCGGCCGGGCGTTCGGGGGTATCGCCATCGGCGGCCTGGCCGTCGGCGGCATCTCGTTCGGGGGACTCGGGGTCGGAATCATCGGGGTCGGTGGCTGCGGCGCGGGCATCCTGGGCCTGGGCGGCTTGGCCTGCGGACTGTGGGCGGTCGGCGGTATGGCCCTGACCTTCATCCAAGGTTGGGGCGGGCGGGTCATTTACCTTTGGCCCTGGTAGCCTCTATGATGGAGGGGTTGCGGGGCCGCGTCGGCCCACGCGCGGGTCTGTCTGTTCGGGCAGTCGAAACCTGCCCTGTCAGAAGCCTATCCCTTGGATGTGGGACCGGCACCTTGCCCGTCCAATGACCGGCCGAAAACCTGTCCCACACTTCCGATCGAGATAGGCCTCAAGTGTAGATCGCTATGTTCGAAGGCTTAACCAAACGATTCCAGGGCGTATTCCACCAGCTCCGCGGGCGAGGCAAGATCACCGAAGGCAACGTCGAAGAGGCCATGCGCGAGGTCCGAACCGCCCTGCTTGAGGCCGACGTCCACGTCCAGGTAGTCAAGCAGTTCTGCGACAGCGTGCTGCAGAAGGCCCTCGGCGCCAAGGTCATCGAGACCCTGCACCCCGACCAGGTCATGGTCAAAATCGTCCACGACGAGCTGATCCGCCTCATGGGTCCGGTCGATCCCAGGATCCCCTTCATCACCCCGGGACCGACCATCATTCTCATGGCCGGCCTTCAAGGCTCAGGCAAGACCACCACCTGCGGCAAGCTCGCTAAGTACATCATGAGCAAGGGCAAACGCCCCCTCATGGTGGCCGCAGACTTGAAGCGACCGGCAGCCATCGATCAGCTCGAGGTCATCGGCAGCCAGGTCGGCGTGCCGGTCTACACCGAACGCGGCCACGTCAACGCCGTCAAGGTCGCCCGCAACAGCGTCATCGAGGCTCGCAGGACCGACCGCGACGTGGTCATCGTCGATACCGCCGGCCGCCTGGCCATCGATGAGGAGCTGATGAACGAGATCGCCCAGGTCGAACAGGCCATCAACCCTACCCAGGTCTACCTGGTCATCGACGCCATGACCGGCCAGGACGCGGTCAACACCGGCAAACGCTTCAACGAGCGGCTGGAACTGGACGCCCTGATCCTCACCAAGTTCGACTCGGACACCCGCGGCGGCGCCGCCCTCTCCGCCAAGGTCATCACCGGCAAACCAATCAAGTTCATCGGTATCGGCGAGAAACTCGAAAACCTCGAGGAGTTCCACGTCGACCGCATCGCCGGCCGCATCCTCGGCATGGGCGACGTCATCGGCTTGGTCGAAAAGGCCCAACAGCAGTACGACGCCGAAGAGGCCAAGAAGCTCGAGAAAAAAATGTCCAAGGGACTGGACCTCGAAGACTTCCTCGGCCAGATGCGCAAGATGAAGAGCATGGGCTCCGTCAAGGACATCATGAAAATGGTGCCGGGCATGAGCACCCAGATGGAAGGAATGGACATCGACGAAAGCGAGCTCGACCGCTACGAGGCAATCATCCAGTCGATGACCCCCAAGGAGCGCCGCCGCCCGGATATCATCGAGGCCTCCCGCCGCCGCCGTATCGCCAAGGGCAGCGGTACAGACGCCAAGGACGTCGGCTCGCTGATCAAGAGCTTCGAGCAGGTCCGCGACATGATGAAGGTCATGAGCGGTATGTCGATGATGAACCGCCTGAAATCCGCCACCCAGTTCGCCAGCATGGCCGCCCGCGGCATCAGCATGAGAATCAAGGGCGGTTCCTCGGTTACCAAACGCCAACTCAGCCAGAAGGACAAGCGCAAGCAGCGCAAGAAGCGGAGTCGATGAAAAACCGACCTGACGTCTCCATGATCGGGGGCGAGATCCACTACGGCCGGCTCCAGCCACGCTACTGGGGCCCTGTCCTGGATGCCGCAAGGCAGCTTGGAGCGGAAGTCCTCGCCACGTACATCATCTGGGATCTGCACGAGACCAGCGAGGGCACCTACGACTTCAGCTCTTGGCGAGCCTTCCTCGCCGAGGTCGAAAAACGCCGCTTCAAGCTCATCGCCCGCCCCGGCCCCTACGTGTACTCCGAGTGGCGCAACCTCGGCATCCCCGATCACGCCGTGCCCTACCACAAGAACCACCCCGAGTTCAGGCGAAAGGCCGCCCACTGGATCGCCGCCGCGATGGCCGAGATTCGCCCTTACCTCGGCCGCCTGATCGTCTGCGTCCAGGCAGACAACGAGATCGACCCTCTACCCCACTTCTACGGGGAGGATATGGGCTTTGCCGACTGGCTCAAACGCCGCTACGCGTCCGTCGAAGCACTCAATAGGGCCTGGGACTCCAGCTACGCCAGCTTCGCCGAGGCCATCCCTACGCTCACACCCTTCATCGAAGACCAGCGGCTCAAGGACAGCTGCCAGTACCGATACGACCTGGCCACCGATTACGCCCGCTGGGCCGTGGCTGAATACCGCAAGAACGGCTGCACCGTGCCAATCCTGCTCAACACCTGGCCGGGCGTCGATGCCCAGCACTGGCGCGATCTGGCCGACCTCTGCGATCTCTATGGCATCGACCCCTATCCGTCCAACGAGTGCCGCGAGGATTACCGCTACTTCAAGGACCGAATCCGCCTCCTCCGCTCCGTGACCGATTTCCCTTACCTGGCGGAGTTCGGCAGCGGGATCTGGCACGGCATGCCAAACCGCGAGTACTCGCCCGACCACTACCGGTTGACCGCCCTGACCGCCCTGGCCGGCGGCGTCCGCGGCTGGAACTGGTACATGCTCGCCGACCGCGACAACTGGTATCGCTCCCCTATCAACGAGCGGGGCGTCACCCGGCCCGAGCTCGCCCCGGCTTTCACCCAGGCCATCGGCTGGTTCAGGCAACTCGAAAACACGCCACCACCCGAAACACCCTTCGCCGTGACTTGGTCCTGGCATTACCACCAGATCGCCCAGCTTCGAAAAAAAGACCCGGACGACCCCCTGTTCGCCGTCCTCCACGAGATGGGCATCGAGTACGACTACGTCGACGTCGACCGCGATTTCAACCCCCCGCGGCTCCTCCTCGCCGCCGGCCGACTCGATCAGCCGGAACGGCTGTGGCACTATGTCGAGAACGGCGGCAACCTCGTCCTGTTCCAGCAGCTCATCGAAGGTTGCCCGCGACCAGACGGGACCAGCCACCCAGGGGCCTCCCGTCTCGAGGTCTCCCTCGGCTTCGTCACCCAGCAGCCCGTCTTCAACTACCGCGAGGTGCCGGGGGCGGCTATCGTCGCCCGCCAGCTGCCCATGATCACCGACGAGGACCAGCGCCGACACTGGGAACTCGCCACCGGCCGAACCTACTTGACCGGCTACTGGGCCAGACACGGTAAAGGCAAAGTCATCGTCCTCGGCTGCGCCCCCAGCCGCGACGCGATTCTGGCCGTCCTTCGCTTCCTCGACATCAACCTCCCCGTCCTGCCGCTGACACCCGGCGTCCACGCCGCCCGGCGAGGTGACAAACTCATCGTCGTCAACCCCGGTGAGGCCAAAACCGCAAAACTCCAGATCAACGGCCACATCACCCACGTGGACCTGCCCCGCTGCTCCGGCATCATTCTGGATTGACCGCCACAACTGACCGGCCCGATATTATCGGTCCTCATCGCCGGCCCCCACGACCATAACCTCCCCCCCTCACCGTCGGGAACGTCCCCATGCACATGTTCAGGCGCGACTCGTCAGACCCGATATTAAAGCAGCGGACGTACTCTGTAGACGTGACGTGCCCGTGGACCGTGTCTCAATCTGAGGTCCTCTTACTTGCCTCCGGAATCGGACGAATCGTATGTTTCTCCCGGAAGCGCGGACGCGCACCTGGAGACGGCAATGAACGAAACCTGTCCACACCGGACCGGCGCTCTGCTGACACGGATGGTCCGCGGCTGGCAGGTCGTCCGCCATAGCCTGCAGTTCAAGGCCTCCCTCCTGGTTGTCCTTCTGATCATGGCCGTTGCCACCATGACCAGCGCCTTGGCGCTGCGATCGACAAGCCTCGCTCTCTACCAGAACGAATTGGATCGAACCAGAGAGTGGGCCGCCTCCCTGGCCGCCACCGCCGCATCCGAGGTCGGCAGCCTCAATCGCGAACCCCTCAACCGACTGCTCGACACCCTGGTACGCACACCAACCGTGGCCTATGTCGCGTTTACCGATTCCTCCGGCCGAATCGTCGCCGCCGCCGAGGCCAAGCCCGGCCTGCTGGCCAACGTGCTCACCTCCGACGGCCGCCGCGTGCGCATGGACATGCTCGAGACACCTCGGGTCATGTCCGACCTGCATACCGGCATGGACTGCGTCGACGTCATCGCACCCGTGTACGCGCAAGCGGCATCTCAGGGCAACGACCACCAGAAACCCATCGTCGGCTACCTCCGCCTGGCCACCAACGTCGGACCAACCAAAGCCAAGTTGGCTAACGTCGGCGACCAACTGGTGAGAATCGCCCTCGGCGTACTCATCCTCGTCGTCCCCTGCAGCCTGGTACTCATGCGTTACATCGTCCGGCCACTCAACGAGCTCGCCCACACCGCTCGCCAAATCGCCGAGGGCACAACCGACGCCCGCGCGGATGTGCGATCCGAAAACGAGATCGGCCAGCTTGCCCGGGCGTTCAATCTCATGACCGACCGGGTCATGCAGTCCCGCCGTGACCTCCTGAAGCTGAACTCCGAACTCGAGGCCCGAGTCGAGGCCCGCACGCGAGAACTCGAGGAACTCGCTTCCCGGGATCCGCTGACCGGCCTGTATAACCGCCGCCACTTCAACGAGGTTGTGGTCCGGCAGTTCGCCGCCGCCCAACGCTACGGGGCCGATCTGACCTGCCTCATGTTCGACCTCGATCACTTCAAGGAAATCAATGACCGCCTCGGTCACCGAGCCGGCGACGAGATCCTCATCCTGCTCGCCCGCTCCATCAGCAGCCAGCTGCGAACCTCCGACCTGGCCGCCCGCTTCGGCGGAGATGAGTTCATCGCCCTGCTGCCCCAAACCTCGTCGGCGGCCGCCACCAGCCTGGCCAACCGCATCAAACGCGAATTCACCCTCAATGTGGCCAACAGCTTCCCCGCCGCACCCGCTACCCTGAGCATCGGCGCCGCCAGCCTGTTCGCTACTCACACCGACTCGCCCGAAGCCCTCATCCACGAGGCCGACGTCGCCCTGTACTGCGCCAAAACACACGGACGCAACCGACTGGTCGATTCCTCAGAAGTGGCCGGCCTCAACGGCTCGACCGCACTCGCCCACGGATGAATCGACAAACAGTCAGCCGTCAGCGACGATCACCAACCACGCCAACGGAACCCCCTAACCCTGAACCTCCATCTCCACGACCGCCTCCGCCGTTTCGGTCCCGGGCCTGCTAGCGGGTCTGCTGATGTGTTGTTCCCATGGGAGCCCGTCCAGACGAAGCACCCCCTCCGCGCGCCGGCAGCGATCGACGAACCGATCACGCCCAACGCACAGAAGCCATCACCAAGAACGACCTCGTTGGGTTCGTTTGGCGCTCCACGCTCCCAGGAGGTAGAGCCGAAAAGCCCTTTGCCGGGCTCGAAAACGCGGTTCCGGGGCCAGAACGTTGGCTTCGTTCTCCAGAATTCTGTCCCCCGGAACGCACCAGAGGTGAGACTCCTGCGAAAGACCCCGATGTCAGATAACCGGGTCATCTGGACAAATCACACCCAAGACCTGGGATGCTCGAGAGGAACGGCCACCCCCAAGCCGAAATGCCGCCCACCAGTCGTGCGGCATGCTCTGAGCGGGACAAGCGGGTGTGCTTGCCTGCCAGGCCGACCCGGAAGGCGAAGAACAGCAAGAGGACTCGTCACCCGAGAGATACGGAGGAATGGAAAGTGATTCTCAGACTGCGAGAACCACCGGCTGAAAGCAGCAAAAACCCAATCGACCCCCTTCGCGTGGCCGCTCCATGGGCACACAATCCACCCTTTCCATGGGATATGCCTCCCAAAACCACCCCGGGATCAGCCTCGCGCCTGGTGCGGATCAGGGCTGGAGAGCCTGACCCGGAAGCGGGCTGCCGATGGGCGGCTGCGCGCGATCCGCCGTCACCTTGCCCTGCTGCTTGAGGCTCCTGAACCAATCCCGTAGTTCCTGCTCGGCAGGCTTGCCACGCGGGGTGTAGTTGTAGTCACTGGTGCCCCCGGCGGTGTCGTTCCATTCCCACCACATGATGCCGCCGACTTCAGGGGTACCTGACCATGTCTCGATGAAGGCCCGGTAACACCTGCGCTGTTCCTCGAGACCGGCGGGAGTCGCCTTCTGGTTATGATAGTAGTTCCACGGTTCGATCGAGGTGCCTTCCTGGCTGCACCAGCCAGCTTCGGTGAACATCAGGGGCTTGCCGATCTTGCTCTGCCAGCGAAGAATGCCTCGCTTGATGGGCTTCCAGGCCTCGATCAGCGACTCCTGCGTGGGATTGGGGTCGTCCGACAGCTTGTAGTAGTTGGTCATGCCAACCAGATCGAGGGCATCCCAGAACTCGACCACCTTGTAGTGATCCCAATTGGCCGAGTAGGACAACCGTCCCTCGTAGACCTTACGAACCTCCTTGATGAGCGCCCGCCAGCGATCGGTGTACTTCTCGGTGCTGATCAGCTCGGAGCCGACAAGGAAGACCTCAACCTTGCCCCGCTGGGCGATTCGGGCGAAGTGGACCACGAAGTCGCGATAGCGGTCAAACCAGTCATCCCAGTTCGGGGGACTGATGACTCCCCGCCACTCGTTCCCCCGTGGGTCGCTGAGCAGGATGATAGGCATGAGGATCACCCGCAGGCCGCGGTCGTGGGCTTCCCGGAAGATCTCCAGCCACTGCTCCTCGGAGGGCGTCACCACCGGGTCAATCTTGAAGGTCTCAGACCCGGCATGTTCCTGGTAGCCGGGCGTGCTGATCAGCACCGTGTCCGCGCCCATGTCGGCGATCTCGGCAAGCAGTTTGCGCATCCGCTTCACGCAGTGATCGGAACTGTGAAGCGGAATCGACAAACCATGGTACGGGGTCTCCTTCGAGGCCAGCGGCCGGGGCGAGGCTACCGGCTCGATCTCGTCAATCTCGATCGTGGGGGACGCAGATCCGCCCGGACGGGCGCTCTGCCCCGAACACGCCAGACGATCATTCTCCCGCGAACAGGACCACCAGACGGCCGCCCCCACCACCAGAATCAATGCCAGGATCTTGCCCATCAACTTCGTCAACGGTACGACTCCTCCGCTCTCACTTCTCGGCCTGCGAAGCCTTGTCCTTGGCCTCGCCCAGAGCCCAGGCCACCCCCGCCATCAGATGCTGCTGATACAACGGGTGGGTCCACACATCTTCACGGTGTCCAAGAGAGGTATAAAACACTTTGCCCTTGCCTTCCGTCCGGGTGTAGGCCACAGGGTAGTACTCGCCCTTCTTCATGTTCTGGGGCCTCAGATCGGTCTTCTCGGTGTCGATGCTCATGAGCATGTGCACGTTGTCCTTCGAGAAGTCGTTCATCTGGTAGATCTCGTCGGCAATGACCCACTCGGCAGGCAGCATTCTGGTGGCGGGATGATCGCGATCCTCGATCGTGATGGTCACCTTCCTGTCCCCGGCACCGTGGGTCTTGAACGAGCCGCCGACCATCTTGACGTATTCCGGATCACTCTTGAAAGTATCCGTTGCCGCGTGAATCCCAATGAACGCCTTGCCTGATCGCAGCCACTTGAAGAGCGACTTCCTGTCAATCTTCGGATCGCCGGTCGTGTAGAAGACGACCGCGTCGTACTGGTTGAACTTGTTCTCGTTCTCCAGGTCATGGAAGCTCTGCGAGAGGTAGACTTCATAGCCCGCCTTGGTGGCGATTTCCTTGAAGATCTTCTCCGCGAAGGCAATCTCGCCGGTCAGTGGCCGGACAACCACCGAGTGCGGAAAACCGTCCGACTCGGAATAGAAGAGGATCTTCTTCTTCGCCCTGCCCTGATCCGCGGCCCCGCAAAGCCAAGTCATCCCCAACACCATGGCCACCGCCGCGCCGATCATCAATGCCACTCTTGATTTCATGATATCACCCCATCATGAGAGCCATACGGTCAGACCGATTCCACCCGGGCGCCTCACGGCGACCGGCCAGACGGACAAGGTACCACCGGACGGAGAGGGGTTCAACTCGGCAAGCGGGCCCAGCGGAGTCTGGCGGAGCGGCTCCGGGGGTTGGTGAATCGCTCCCGGGACGTTGGCTGGACGGGTTCGGCCGCCGCCGCCTGGTAGAGGCCGGCCGCGACGCCCCGGGCAAAAGCCTCCTGCACCAGTCGATCCTCCCCGCTGTGGAAACTGATGACGCCGATCCGGCCGCCAGACCGAAGACACGCGGGCGCGATCCGCAGAAGCTCCTTCAGGGCACCCAGTTCGTCGTTGACCAGGATGCGCAGCGCCTGGAAGGTCCGTGCGGCGGGGTGGAGATCGTGCTGGCGGGCGTCCTTGCGGTTACGCCATGCCTGGGGGGTCATCCGCTTGGCCTCGAGGATGATCCGGACGAGGTCGGTCGTCGTGCGGATCGGGTGGTGCTGGCGGTGACAGACGACGGCGCGAGCGATGAGACTATGGTCCGGTTCGTCGCCGAGGACCTCCAGAGCGCTCGACAGATCGGCCTCGGGCAGAGTTGCCAGGTGATCGGCGGCGGTCTGCTGGCGGCGGTCGTCCATGCGCATATCCAGCGGCCCGCTGTGTTTGTAGCTGAAGCCGCGGGCCGGATCATCCAGCTGCATACTCGATGAACCGAGATCAGCGAAGAGGATATCGAAGCCTGCAAGCCCTTCCTGGGCCAGCACCTTGGCGACTCCCGCGAAGTTGCAGCGATGGGTGCTGAAGTTCGGGCCGACGGCCGCCAGCCGCTCGCGTGCCCGGGCCAGCTGCTGAGCATCCACGTCGAATCCGACAAGTCGGCCGGCCGGACCGATCCGCCTGAGCCACTCGACGGCATGACCGCCGTAGCCCAACGTGCAGTCCGCGATGACTTCGCCTCGCTGGGGTTTGAGGCATTCCATCACTTCCTGAACCAGGACGGGCACATGCGTGCCGGCCGGAGTGCCGCCTCGCGAACGAACCTGTTCATGAATGCCGGGATAGGCCTCGGGGCGATGTTCCTTGTAGCGATCTTCGAAGCGTCTGGGATGCGTGCCCGGGTAACGCCGACGCCGGCGTCGAGGGGGATCAGCTCCGTGCTCCTGAGGGTGACTCATCCGGCCTATCCTACTCCAGCGAGCCCGTGATGAGGAAGCGAGGCAAGGCTTCGTGCGGGGAGGGGTCGAAAGCCACCGATCTGATTCGGGCTCACGGTGAGAGCCGATGAAGGCGCGGCACTTCGAGCAGTTCGACGCGGGCTCCGATCGCAGGGGGCTCCGTTCGGGTCAGGCGTCCGGCGTGCCATGACAGGAACTGGTTGGCGGGGTCGTCGATGCGGCGGTCAAAGACGAATCGGACGGTGCGAATCCCGTCACCCTCGACGTCTTCGGCGACGGCAGTGAATGCCGAGGTCCGATAGTGTGCTCCCTCGACAAGGGTAACGCCGGGACTGATGAACAGCCTCTCGAAGCGATTCTCGAGGAACGGCGGCCCCGTTGCCGTCAGGGTCATGGTGTGCTCGTCGATCCGTTTCCAGGTCAAACCCCGGCGGCCGAATTGCAGCGGAAAGAACTCCGTCTGGCGGTCATGGTGAATGACCGCCCAGGTTGTGGCCATGGTCAGAGAGAGCATGTTCGACGGGCTGTTCAGCAGAAAGACGTGTCGCGGGGCGGGCACGGCGGCTTCGATTTCGGCATCGCGGATGATGCTGCGGTCGGTGTGAGCCACCCTGGCGATCATGACACTGCGGGCGATGGTCATCGGGACGGAGCTCACCAGCCCCAGGAGCAGAAAGACGGCCAGGATGAACTGGGCGTACTGGCGACTGGCCCATTGTTGTTTGAGCGGCAGGAGGCGATCGAAAGCCATGCCGATCAGGAGGCAACTCGCCACTGAGGCATCCATGAGCAGGCGATCGGACGGTTCCGTTCCCCCCACCGCCAGGAAGCTCAGGAAGATCCAGCCGACTGCGAAGACGACGATCCGGGTCCAGCCGAGCAGGCGGAACAGGATGTAGCCAACGCCCGCCAGGAGGGGGACACCCGCGCAGATGAGCCACGGCGTGTATTGGGGAAAGGCGGGGACAACGTCGGATGCGACTCCCAGGAAGAGGCTGAGCAGGGAAACCGGAATGAAGACCGCGAAGCGGGCCAGGTACGCTCCGGGATCGCGCCAAGGCATGGGATACATCAGCGACCGCGTCCCGTAGTCCCTCAACACATAGAAGGTCAGAAAGCCGAATGCCAGCACTCCGAGAATCCAGAGAGCCGGTGACCGCAGGCATGGCCCGATCCTCCGGATCATGGGTCTGCCCGTGGCGCACGGTCCCAGCGTCAGCAGGTAGAGCCCCACCAGGGGGGCGGCCATGATCCCGGACTCTCGCGAGCCGCACGCCAGCAGGAAACACCCGACCCCGATGAGGAGCCAGCGCCGTGGATGCCGGGAGGTTGTTGATCGAACGGCCGCCAGCACCGTCGCCACGACGAAGACCGCGCCCAGCAAGCCGTTGCGACTGGCGATCCAGCTCACCAGCAGCGTGTGCCCGTCCTTCACCGCCAGGAAAGCCAGCGCCCAAAGGCTGGCCCGAGCAGGCACGCCCAAGGCGATGTACAGCCTGAAGGCCAGCCACAGGAACGCTGCGAAGCAAGCCAGGCTGGTCAGATGGTAACCCGGCGCCCAATCCTCCCAGAGTCTGTAGTCGGCCCACAGGGTCAGACTGGTGACCGGCCGGAAGAACCGGACCTTGAAATCCGGCGAGGCCCACCAGGGGTGCGTTCGCCAGTCTGGCATCTGGAGCCGGTCGCCGGCCGTGAACTCGTACAGTCCCCACCACGGCATGGTTGTGCGTTGACCCAAGCCGCGCAGGGCGAACTGGTGAAAGTAGTCGTCATAGAGGAAGCCCCAGCGCAGCGATCCCGCGTGGCTGAAGACCCCCAGCAGCACCAGGCACGCTGCGATGCGCGCCGTCCGTCCCATGCGACGAGAGCCTGGGCCGGGTGAGACCGGGTGGCGAGCGTCATCATGGGGCGCGATCATCGCTCACGCTGCTCCTCAGCTCCGGGCGAGTTGGCCCACGGGAGGCAGGTCGCGGATCTTGCGGGCGGGCACGCCGGCCCAGAACTCGTTCGGCCCGACCACGGTCTCAGGCAGCACCACGGCGTGGGATCCGATCATGCAGCCCTCTTTCAGGACGCAGCCTCCGAACACCACTGAATCGCCGCCGACGACGACGTTATCTTCAATCACTGTGCGTTTGAAGACCACCCAATCTCGCTCCTGGTGGTGGCCGAGGATGACCGCATTCATGCCTAAGACCACGTTCCGGCCGATGGTCACGAAGTGTGGATCCATGATGAGGTTGTCGGTCAGGCTGCAGGATCGCGAGCGCGGACCGAAGATCGGCCCCATCAACCAGCAGATCGGCGGCAGGTTGGAGATGTGGTAGACCAGGAAACCAGGGAACGGGGGTTCGTACCGGGCCTTGGTAAGCAAGGCGAGCATGCTCGACCAGATCAGCTGGCGGTCGATCCTGCCACCCGGCACCATCGGATAGCGGCCTTCTTTCGGGGTGGGCACCAGCAGGCGGAGCACCACCAGTTCCGCCACATAGATGATGTTGTAGAAAACCACGAAACGGACGATGCGCTCGGTCCATGTCCCGACGAGCTGGAGATCGGCGCCGATCGGAGCGCTGGTCGGCCAGAAGCCCAGCCGATTGAACAGCCACATGGTCAGGGTGAAGGCGTTTGCCCAGATAAGCAGGCGTACACCCATGTCGCAGCTCAGGAGAAAACGCAATGCTCCGCGAACGTCGGGGGTTCGCCCGGATGATGCCGGAGGGGGATCTGCATCATGGGCAACCAGAGTACCGGCATTAGCGTCTGGAGATCGCGGTCTGGTGCTGACGGGTTCCACGTGCTCGCTCTCCTCGCGGCTGTCGCAGGGCTGACGCCAGGCGGGAGTCTATCACCCCTTCGGACCAGGGGCAATCGGCGGTTTGTGCAACCGGATTGCTTCCGGTATGGTGGGCCCTTGTGGAAACTTCGTCGCAAAGGCGGGTTGGGCATGATCTCGAGTGAGTGGGCCATCTCGTTCGTTGTCTGCTGTCTTCTGTTCGCTCAGGCCGGTGCTCAGACGAGCCAACCCGCCAGCCATCCGGCGGAGCAGTCTGATCGGCTTCCGGCGCCGCTGCAGGGCACCCTGGAGAAGGCCGCCAGCACCTCCCACGAGATCATCATCGCCGGCAAGCGGGTCAAGTACCGGGCAACCGCGGCCAACATGCCGATGAAAGACGAGAACGGCAAGCTCAAGGGTACGATGTTCTTCGTGGCCTACGAGAAGGAGGAGCCGCGTTCACCCGTGCCGGGCACGATCGACCCGGGCCGCACAGCGACGGCCTCTGCGACCGACACCCAGCCGTCGCTCGTCGGGCGGTCGGAACGACCGATCACCTTTGTTTTTAATGGCGGGCCGGGGGCGGCGGCCGTCTGGCTGCACCTTGGCACGGCCGGCCCGATGCGTGTCGATCTTGGTGCGAACGGCGAACCTCCGCCACCGCCCTACCGGTTGATCGACAACCCCTTCTGCTGGCTGGACGCAACCGATCTCGTGTTCATCGACCCGGTCGGTACGGGCTTCAGTCGACCGGCCGAAGGCGAGAAGGCCGAGCAGTTCTTCGGCGTCCGGGAAGACATCCAGTGGGTCGCGGACTTCATCCGGCTCTACATCACGGCGTACGGACGATGGCCGTCGCCGAAGTTTCTCGCTGGCGAGAGCTATGGCACCACCCGGGCGGCCGGGCTGTCGGAGTACCTGATCGATCGCCACGGTATCGCGCTGAACGGTATCGTCCTGATCTCGACTGTTCTGGACTTCCAGACCCTTTCACCGTCGGACAACAACGATCTGCCGTACCCGTTGTACCTGCCCAGTTATGCGGCCATCGCGTGGTACCACAGGAAGCTGCCGGCGGATCTGCAGGTTGACCTCAAGGCGACGCTCAGGGAGATCGAGGACTGGTCGCTGACCACTTACTCGATTGCCCTGGCTCGCGGAGCCACTCTGCCGAGCGAACAGCGGCAGACGGTCCTGTCCCGGCTCGCCCGGTACACCGGTCTGCCGGCCGCACTAATCGACCAACACGATCTCCGGATCGCTCCCGGGGTCTTCCGCAAGAACCTGCTGGCGAGCGAACAGAAAGTCATTGGGCGTTTCGATTCAAGGTTAAGGGGTTTTGACGCCGAGCGGGGATCCCACTCCGCGGGCTATGACCCGGGGCTGGCCGAGTACCTGGCCATCTACAGTTCGACCTTCAACGACTACGTTCGCCGGGTGCTGAAGTACGAGAGTCTGCTCCCCTACGAGGTGCTGTCCGGCCGGGTGCATCCCTGGAAGATGACGGAGCCCGGACAGGGCTACCTGAACGTCGCGGACAACCTTCGTTCCGCAATGATCAAGAACCCGCACCTCAAGATCCTGGTGGCCAGCGGCTACTTCGACCTGGCCACGCCGTACTACGCCACCGTGTACACGCTGAACCGTCTGGACCTTCATCCTGCCCTTCGGGCGAACATCATTACGGTGTTTTTCATGGGCGGGCACATGATGTACCATCACGAGCCGTCGCGGGAGAAGCTGCACGACGACGTGGTCGCGTTCATTCGGGGATCGACCAACTCCCACAAGAGGTAGTCGCGGCGAGCGGAATGGCCGAATTGGGCGACGTCGGCACCGAGCGATCCCCTTTCGCTGCGTCGTCTGCGTGTGTCCATTCCGGCACCGCCCGTCACTGGATGAGGATGTTGTTGCCCGTGCCCCCATCGAGCACGTCGCTGCCCGGCCCGCCGAGCAGCACATCGTCGCCGGCCCCGCCCATCAGGAAGTCGTTTCCATCACTGCCGATGAGTACATCGTCCTCACTCCCGCCGTCGGAGGTCAGCTGGATGGCCGTCGCCGCCAAGCCTGAAGCGTCCACGACATCATCCCCCGCCAGGGCGTTGATGATGAGCCGGTCGGTGGCCGCCTCGCTTCCGGAAATCCCCACCTGGCTTGCCAGGCCGACCACGTTGCCGGTTCCAGATGATCCGCTGACGAGCACCGTATCGGCTCCGGCCGTGCCGTTGAGGATAATCGTATCAGCCTGAAGATCACCCATCCCCGAGCCCGGCGGGTTGGCGAGGTCGATGGCGACTCCGGTGACATCGGTTCCGGCGAGGTCGTTCACGGTGATGACGTCGGCTCCGCCCAGGGCTCTCAAGCCGATTTGCTCGACGTCGTCGACGTCTACGGTCACGCTGCCCACGTTCCGGAAGAGACGCAGCCGCTGGCCATTGGCGGAGATATCGATCGTTTCTGCGGCGCCCGAGCCGTTGAAGACCATCGCATCGATCCCAGCCTGCCCCTCGACCGTGTCGCTGCCGTCGCCGGGGTCCCACTGGAAAATGTCCTCGCCGGCCCCGAGGAGAGCCACATCGTTGCCCTGGTTGCCGTCGATGAAGTCGTCGCCATCGCCGCCGAGGATCAGATCAGGGCCATTTCCGCCCCGCAGGGTGTCGTCGCCGACTCCTCCGTCCATGGTGATCTGAATCAAGGCGGCCAGGTTCCCCGTGCAGGTGACGGTGTCGTTGCCATCGCTGGCGTTGATGACGAGCCTCTCACAGGTACCGATATCCAGGGCAAATGGGGCGGGATTGACCCGGTCAAGACGCACGCGCGTTCCGTTGGCTATGACCGTGAAGTCCTCGGCACCTATGCCGCCGTTGACCTCGACGGTGTCGACGCCTTCGGCGCCCTCGACGAGGTCGGTGTCGTCACCTGGGTTCCAGACGAAGCGGTCGTCCCCGATTCCCAGGTTGACCACGTCATCGCCGTTGCCGCCGGTGATAGTGTCGTGATCATCGTCGCCGTTCAACACATCGCTGCCCTGACTGCCGGTCAATATGTCATTGCCGGTCCCGCCGTTCACGGTCAAGGCGATCGAACCGGCCGCCAGTCCTTCAGCCTGCACGTTGTCGCTGCCGTTACGCGCCCTAACCGTGAGCCGGTCATTGGCTCCCTCGGCCGCGGTGACATTCACAACCACGGCGAGGCCGGTAACCGTTGTGCCGGCTCCGCTCCCGGTGATGGCCACGTTGTCATCGCCGTCTGTGGCGTCCACGATGACGTTGTCCGCCTGTCCATCGCCGACCGCACCGTCGAGCGTCGAGGCCAGGTTGACGTTGATTTGAGCCACGGAGGTTCCGGTGAGGTCGTTCAAGGTCACGATATCGGCTCCTCCCGCGACTCCCAGGTCGATCCGATCGATGTCGTTCAGGTCCATGATGACACTGCCCACGTTGCGGAACAGACGCAGACGCTGGCCGTTGGCGGAGGCATCGATGACTTCGCCGGCGCCAGACCCGTTGAAGATCAGCGCGTCAGAGCCAGCCTGCCCCTCGACCGTGTCGCTGCCGTCTCCTGGATTCCAGCGAAAGACATCATCGCCGCCCCCCAGGAGAGCCACATCGTTCCCGCGGTTGCCGTCGACCGTGTCGTTGCCGGAGTCACCGATGAACATTTCCGGGCCGGAGCCTCCGCGGAGCTCGTCGTTACCGCTTCCGCCGTCAAATGTGGTTGCCTCGGTATCGGTAAAGACTCCGTTGGACTCGTCTATCCTGACCAGATCATGCCCCCAACCCATGTTGAGCCGGATGCGATCGAACTGAGCGCGGTCGAAAGTGAAATCGGCCGAACCGTTGTCCTCGAAATCGATTTCCAGAACGGCAGGCACTCCCGACCTCAGGCGAAGGGTCAGCCGATCGCTTGCCGCCGTGCCGAAGACGAAGAGCTGAGTCCCGATGACAACGGCGGCAGGTCCTGTGCAGCCCGGGTCGGCAGGCTGGTTTGCACCGCTGTAGCATCGCTGAAATACGCCGAAATCGCTCAGGTCGACATCGGCATCATCATCGAAGTCGGCGGCCTGGCAAAGCGATGTGCCCGCCGAAGGGATGGCCGGTCCCGACCAGCAGGAGTTCAGCACAGCGAGGTCGTCGGGACCCACATCACCGTCGTGGTCAAAATCGCCTGGCGTGGTGAGCGGGCAACCGGCTGTATCGACGATCGCCCCGGGGATAGTGTCGGGGCAGCTGTCGACGTTGTCGCACACGCCGTCGCCGTCCAGGTCACTAATACAAACGGCCGTCGCGAGCGACTGAATCGCCAACCCAGCTGCCAGACAAACGCCAAATCCGCTGAATCGCCTCATGACTCGTATCCTCATACAGAACCAGCGTGCGTACCGTCCTCACGGTGGTTCAGCGCCCGTCCACGATGCTTGAGTCGCTCCGTGATGGGGGCGCGGATACCACCCGTGCCATCAAGACGTGCCCACCCGTTACGTGAGGCGATTCCCGAACGCCGCTGTACGCCGCGAGCGCGTCGATCACCCCGGTCACAAGCAGGACACGTCGGCAGGAGTCGCGGCGCTCCAGCAGGAAGACAATCGCCAATCCGACGATCCGTCGAGTCGTACGGCAGTCACATCCTGTCCGGCCTCGACGGGATCATACGCACGTTCCGGTGATCCAGACCACATTTTTCGGCCTTATCTCGAGGCCGCCGTTGGGAAACGAGGTCTCTTCGTCCCGGCCGCATGGTTCGCGACCCTGATCGGCAGCCAATCACGTGATCCACAGGCGATATTCTTTCAGCCCTTATTTGCCTCTTTCACGATTCAACAGCCTATTCCCCTGCCCATCCCCCCGCGCGGGCCGTGCGACCCCGGCTCGTTGAGCTCCAGATTGAGGAATGCCGGCATGATGGCGTTCCCGCGTATCCTGAGGGGTACCGAGTGGCAGGCAGGCGAGATCCGGGTCAGAGCGCGACTTAACGCCCCGTCATCGACCTTCCAGGACACGACATCATACAGGTGGACGCCGAGAGGTTCATTCCTGTCATTCTGAGCCGGAGACTCAACGATCTTTTCTCTTGGCGATCTTGGCATCTTGGCGGCTCGCAGGCCTGCCCTCGTTGGTCGAGCGTTTCGACGGCCCGTAGCGGGCGAACTCTTCGATCTGCTGAGCCAGGCCAATCAGAATCTGGGCCTCCGCGCGGGTGAGTTGGGCACGGGAGAGGATAGCCCGGATGGGGAACATGAGGTGGTCGGGCTTTTCCGGTCGGAGGTAGCCGAGTGTCAGCAAGGCGTGCTGGAGCTTGTCGGTCAGGCGGGCCATCATGGCCAGATCAGCCGGATCGGAGTGGCGACGTCTGACCTCATCGGTGTGGCGATACCGGGCCAGCGACAAGAACGTCTCGTACAGGCAGATGGCCACGGCGTGAGACAGATTGAGGGTTGGGTAGTGCGGTGAGGCCGGGATCTGGACGACGGCGTCGCAGGCCAGGAGGTCCTCGCGGGACAAGCCGTTGTCCTCGGAGCCGAACAGCAGGGCTAGATCGCCGTCGGCCACATGGGCGGCCAAGGCGGCTCCGAGGTCGCGGGGCAGGAGGTCGTCGCGTTGATGGACGGGGCCGGGCCGGCGGCTGGTGGCCACAGCGAAGACTGCCCCCTGGAGGGCCTGCTCCAGGGACTCGACCACGCGGGCGGAATGGAGTCGGTGCTCGCCGTGAGTACTGCGTTGCATAGCCTCGCGATGGAGCGGATCGGCCTGGGGAGCGACCAGTACAAGCGGGCCGGCCCCGAAGTTCTCCATGATGCGGGCCACGGCTCCGATATTGCCGGCGATTTGCGGGCGGATCAGAATCACGCGCACCCGGGCCATAGCCCCGGAGGGTTTGCCAACCGGGGGAAGACGGGATTCGGAGGGTAAGCGCTCGTCTTCCTCCATGCGCGAATCGCACCATCAAGCCATGAGCCTGCTGGTCAGGGCCACGAGTTCCTTCACATGGTCGATGCTGACCTGGAACGCGGCCCTCTCTTCCGGCGTGAGCGGTATTTCGATCACTTTCTCGACGCCACGGGCCCCGAGCATCACCGGCACGCCGACGAAGTATCCGCCGATGCCGTATTCCTTGTCGCAGTAGGCCGCGCAGGGCAGGATTCGCCGTTTGTCCCTGATGATGGCCTCGGCCATTTGGACGCCGGCTGCGGCGGGGGCGTAGTATGCGCTGCCGGTCTTGAGCAAGGAGACGATTTCGCCGCCGCCCTTTCGAGCCCGATCGACGATGGCATCGAGGCGAGCCCGGCCGATGAGATGCGTTATCGGGATGCCGGCCACCGACGTGTAGCTGGGCAGCGGGACCATGTCGTCGCCGTGTCCGCCGAGGAGCAGGGCGGTGATGTCTTCGATGCTACAGTTGAGTTCCATGGCGATGAAGGCCCGGTAGCGGGCGGTGTCGAGAACGCCGGCCTGGCCGATGACTCGATGGGTAGGGAAGCCGGACGCTTTCCAGGCCACGTAGACCATGGCGTCGAGTGGATTGCTGACGACGATCATCACCGCATTGGGGCTGTACCTGGCGGCCTGCTGGGCGACGCTCTTGACGATCTCGGTGTTCTTGGCGACGAGGTCGTCGCGGCTCATGCCCGGCTTACGGGCCAGGCCGGAGGTGATGATGATCAGGTCGCTGCCGGCGGTCTCTTCGTAGCGGTTGGTGCCGATGATGTCGCAGTCGAACCGTTCGATCGGGGCGGCTTCCCGGAGGTCAAGGGCCTTGCCCTGGGGCAGCCCTTCGACGATGTCAACGAGGACGATATCGCCCAGTTCCTTGGCTGCCGCCCAATGGGCACACGTGGCCCCGACATTGCCTGCGCCGATCACGGTGATCTTCGCCCGTTTACCCATGTTGGACTCCTCCGCGGCGTGAGGCCGCCCATCCCGGCGACGACGAAGGAATGGAGCCTGCGTCTGCCGCACGCGGGCGGATTATAGACCGACGACCAGGTGGGGCCAAGCCGATTGGCGAGCCGGCGGAATCCACGTAGAATGAACGCGTGGACCCAGGCAAGAGCCGAGACGCAAGCACGACTCGATCGATCGGGCATGTGGTCTGCCTCGCCATTGGCATGATCGTCATTGGGGCCGGCGTTCCCGTATCGGCGGGGGTGCTTGCCGCCGATGAGCTGCTGCTCATCTACAATGACGCCGATCCGGCCGGCAAGGGGCTGGCTGAGCGATACGCCGAGGTTCGCGGGGTGCCCGCGGACCGGCTCTGCCCACTCATCGTGCTGGGCAGGTCTGAGGAGATTGTGCCGGGCCAGTTCGAGAGGCTGATCCGCCAGCCGGTGCGAGACTATCTCGAGCGGCACGGACTTCGCGAGAAGGTGCGATGCCTGGTGCCCTTCTACGGTCTGCCGATCCGTGTGAGTCCCCGCAAGAACACGGCCGCGGAACGGGTGTTGCTGCTGCAATGGCGTCGCCAGCTCCAGGAGACGCTGATCGAACTGGACAAGGTTGACGCCGAGTTGGCCGTTCTCGCCGGTGAGGACCCGGCGACGCGTCCGACCACCACGCAGCCGAGCGACAAGGATCTGGCGCGTCTGGCCGAGGATTACGAGCGGCTGCGGGCTTCGGCCTTCGCGCGAATCATGCCCAATCCGCCGACCCGGGAGCCCCCGCCAGCGTTTCATCGGTGGGTTAAGCTGGTGGAGACGGGTGAAGGGGCGGCTCGACTGCTGGCCCAGATCAGCACGCGGGCGGACGCCGGGGAGGATGCTTCCCGGGCGCTAGCCGACTCACAGCGACAAGGGCGTGAGGTCTTGTTGCAGGCCCGAGCGCTGATGTCTCGCGCGTTCACCGATCCCGAGCGGGAGAAGGCCCGGCCACTGCTCCGTCAGTGGGGAGGTCTGCTCGACGTGGCGTATAGTCTGCAGAGCGACATGCAGGAGGTTGAGGGGCGGGAGACCGAGGCGGCGGTGGACAGCGAGCTGATGCTGCTCTGGTGGGACCACCATCCGCGCTACCGCTGGCAGCCGAACCGGCTCAATTGGCGGCAGCGAGTGGCGTACCCGACAGGCAGCCCCGGCGCGCCGGAAGGCATCGGCACGCAGCCGGCAGGGCGGGACGAACGGCGTACCCTGCTGGTCTGCCGGATCGACGGGCCGACGGCCGGTGTGGCCCGCCGGATCATCGACGAGTCGATCGCCGTCGAGAGAGCTGGCCTTCGCGGGAACGTGGCCATCGATGCCCGAGGCATACGAGGAAGCCAGGGGCACGGTGAGTATGACACGGATCTTCGCAGCCTCGCCCAGCTGCTGAAGGACAATACTTCCCTGCCGGTCCACCTGGACGACCGTTCGGCGCTGTTCGCGGACGGCGACTGCCCGGAGACGATGCTCTACTGCGGCTGGTACAGCCTTCGCCGATACGTCCGGGCCTGCGCGTTCGTTCCCGGATCGGTGGGCTATCACATTGCCAGTTTCGAGGCCGCCGGTCTCAAGCAGCCGAAGGAGACGGGCTGGTGCCGGGGTCTGCTGCTGGACGGCATGGCTGCCACGCTGGGTCCGGTGGCGGAGCCTTATCTCCATGCTTTCCCGAAGCCCACGGAGTTCTTCGGCCTGCTCCTCAGCGGGAGGATGACGCTGGCGGAGTGCTACGCCTACACCACTCCCTGCACATCGTGGATGATGATGATGATCGGTGACCCGCTGTACCGACCGTTCGGCGCCAAGCCGGTGCTAACGATTGACCAGGTATTCCCGGCGGAGCTGATCCCCCCCGAATGGGCAGGTGGACGACCGGCCTCACCGGCGAACTGAGGACACGCGGTCAGCCGGTGTCACTGCGGGTGTTCGGTCGGAGTGGCGTGGACAGCCCGAGCGACGAGGTCTTCGTACTGCTGGCGAAGATAGGCACGATCGGGGCCGCTGGCGATGTGGTCCCACGGGAGAATCTCGCTCACCGGGCGCTCGCGGTGGGCATAGAAGCCCGGATCGAGGCCGGTCTGCTCGAACGCCTTTTGCCAGAGGTCAAATCGGAAGCACTCGTCCCACCCGTCCATGCGGGCGCCGAGCCGATAGGCGGCCTCGATCACCCCGCTCAGCCGGCGATCGCCGCGAGACAGCACGCCCTCGAGAATCGAGCGCTCGACCTTGTGGGTCTTGATGCGGACGGCCGAGCGGAACTGCTCGGAAGTGCGGCGGAGCAGGATCCGAGCCTCGTGGAAGTAATCCGCGTGAGGCTGGGCAGCCCACTGAAGGGGTGTATGCGGCTTGGGGATGAGCCAACCCACACTGGCCGTGATCGAAGCCGGCCCCCCCCCGACCGCCCGCTTGGCGAGGCTCAGCTTCCGTGACAGGTGGAAGATGTCGGCGATGTCTTGCTCGCGCTCGCCGGGGAAGCCGCACATGAAGTAGAGTTTCACCGAGTTCCAGCCGGCCGCGTACGCCTGTTTCAGGCCGGCGAACAGGTCCTCGTCGGTCACCTTCTTGCGGATCGCGCTGCGTAGCCGCGAGCTGGCCGCTTCGACCGCCACGGTGAGGCCGCTCTTGCGGACGCTGGATACCAGCCAAGGGATATCCGAGAGCATCTTGTCGACCCGGAGCGAGGGGACCGACAGACTCACGTGCCGTTCATGGAACTGTTTGTTGAGCCGCCCGGCCAGTTCCGCCAAGTGCGGGTAGTCGGCGGTATTGAGGCTCAGCAAGCCGATTTCCTCGCAGCCGGTCGCCTCCCAGGCGTGTTCGGCGATTCCCAGGATACGATCGACGCTGCGAGCGCGAACCGGGCGTTTCGTGTAGCCTGCATGGCAGAAGCGGCAGCGCTGGGGGCAGCCGCGCATGATCTCAATGCTAACGCGATCGTGAACGACCTCGGTGTGAGCGACCAGCGGCCGGAGCGGCACGAAGGCATCCTCGAAGTCGGGCGTCTGACAGCAAGCGATGTGTTGAGGTGGCGTGAAGCCGGCCGGACACCGACCACGCGGGCGGAATGCAGCCATGGTGCCGTCGGTGTGGTAATCCACATCGTACAGCGCCGGGGCGTAGATCCACTCGAACTTCCGGGCCATCTCCCTCACCATGTCCGACCGGCTGGCACCCTCGCGTTTCATGCGGCGGTAGAGCTCGACGATGGCCGCCATGCTGTGCTCGCCTTCGCCGATCACCACCAGATCGACGAAATCGGCGATCGGCTCGGGGTTATCCGCCTGGGGTCCGCCGACGATGACCAACGGATCCTGTTCTTCCCGCTCCTCGCCACGCAGGGGAATGCCGGCCAGATCAAGGAGCAGCAGCAGGTTGGTGTATCCCAACTCGTAGTTGAGCGAGACGGCGAAGATGTGGGCATTGCGGGCGGGCTGGCGTGTGTCCCAGGTGAACAGTGGGATATCGCGCCGCCGCATGATCTGTTCGGCATCGCCCCAGGGCGCGTAGACCCGCTCGGCACAGACTCCCGGCATCTGATTGCACAGGGCGTAGAGGATCTGGCAACCGAGGTGGCTCATGCCGATGGAGTAGGTGTCCGGGAATGCCAGCGCGACGCGTACGTCCGCCCGTTCCCAGTCGCCTGGGCGCACAGGCTGGTTCCACTCATGGCCGATGTATTGTCCCGGCTGCCGGACAAAAGGGAGAAGCTCTTCGCTGATCCGTTGACGGAGGCTCATGCGGGATCAAAGGCTGAACGGAGGAGGGTGGCAGGCCGTCCCTGTGCGCAAGGTTGAGTGTGGGGGAGGATCGGGCGTGAAGCGACCGAGCCCGTTCCGCCGTTTCACCGCTGGCGATACACGATCCGCCCGCGTCCCAGATCGTAGGGGGAGACTTCCACGGTCACGATGTCACCGGGAACGATGCGGATGAAGTTCTTCCGCATCTTGCCGGCAATGTGGGCAAGCACTTCGTGCTTGACTCCGCCGGTCTCTGCCTCGACGATGAACTGGGCGTTGGGCAGGGCCTTGATTACCTTGGCCTCGAACTGAATACTCTGGGCCTGGGCCACGTCGCACCATCCTCGCAAAACCACCGATCGGACACCTGGAGCCTTATGGTGAATCCACAGGCGGCCGAAGGCGCATTATCGTCTGCCTTGCGAGAAAAGGCAAATGGGCGGCGCGTGTGACGGGTGCCGACCATCTGCGGTATAATCGCTTCGTTGAGAAAACCGAAGCGACCTGGTGAGCAGAACGAATCCATCCAGACACGGCGTTTCTCCGGCGCGCGCGGCGGCCCTGGTGGCCTTATCCGAGTTGCGTCTCGGCCGGCATGTCGCGGGCGAATCGGTGGAGCATCTGCTGACCGCCGCAGCCCTCAGCGAGCGCGATCGGCACTTGGCCGTCGAGTTGGTCATGGGTGCTCTACGGCATCGCCAGACGCTGGCGGCCGTCTTCGGCACGTTCGCGATCAACGGGTGGAAACGGGTCAAGCCGGAGCTGCAGCAGATTCTCCTGCTCGGCGGCTATCAGCTCCTCTGGCTCGACGGAATACCGGCCTTCGCTGCCGTGGACGAGGCCGTGGCTCAGGCCAAGGGCGAGGGGGGATCGCGCGCAGGCCAGTTCGTCAACGCTTTGCTCCGCTCGCTGCAGCGCGAGATCGAGCAGCGCCGAGTACCCGCAGCGGAGGCCGATGCGGTCAGGGCCATCCCGATTGACCCCTGGCAGTACTGCCAGTTCCGTCGGGCGGTGCTGCCGGATCCGCACCGGCATCCGATCGATCATCTTGCGGCCGCCGCTTCCCAGCCGAACTGGCTGGTGAAAAGGTGGTGCGAAGCCTTCGGGCTGGAGCGGGCGCGAGAGGTGTGCCTGGCGGGGCTATGCCGGCCGCCGATCGTCCTCCGCCCCAACCGGCTGCGAACCACGGCGCAGGCTCTGGCCGATCGTCTCTGCGAGGAAGCTGCCGCGGCGGAGCCGGTTCTGAGGGGCGACGTGGTCGTGGTGAGCCATTGGGGACCGCTCTCATTGACGGGCGCCTTTCTCGAAGGCTGGTTTCAGCCCCAGGACCGCACGGCCATGGGGGTGATCCAAGCGATGGCGCCGGCGTCTGGCCAGCGCGTTGTCGATCTCTGCGCCGGTCCGGGCACCAAGACCACGCAGATGGCGGAACTGATGAACAACACGGGGGTGATCCTGGCCAGTGACAAGGATGACAGCCGGCTGGCACCCGTTCGGGAAAACGGTGCCCGGCTCGGGCTGAGCATCATTGACACGGTTCTCCCCGGAGATCTCGAGGCGGCGGCGCGTGCCCTCGGGCCCATCGACTGGATTCTGGTGGATGCGCCGTGCAGCAATACCGGCGTACTGGCTCGCCGCCCGGAGGCCCGGTATCGAATCCGCATGCGGGCCCTTCAATCGCTCTCCGCCCTGCAGTTCCAGCTTCTGGATTTCGCCGCCCGCCTGGCCACCCCCCAGAGCCGGATCGCCTACAGCACCTGCAGCCTGGAAATTGAGGAGAATGAAGCCCTGGTCACGCGGTTCCTGGAGCGTCACCCGGACTGGCGGCTCGAGCGGTCGGCCAGGATCCTGCCTTGGGCGGGTGCGGCGCCGGCCGACTATCACGACGGGGGTTACTGGGCGATTCTGGCCCGATGACTCATTTCCTGGGGGAGGTCAACTGGTTTCAGACAAGATCCGATGAAAGAGGCAGGTCCTGTAGTCTTGGCGAGGCAAGAATCATGCCCCCTCCGGATTATCAGACGCTGCTGACGGTGCTGTTTGCCTTGCTGGGGGGCGGCATATTCCTTCGTGTCGTCGGGAAGGAGAAGCACCGGCGCGAGAAGTGGCTTCAGTACCGTCTCGAGGAGAAGCTGAAGGAGCTCAGGGCTAAGCAGATGGAAAGCCCGGACGGGGAGGCAAGCAACGAGCCAATCACCGCAACTCCAACCGAGATCGAAAGTTAGATGCTGGCCGGTCGTGTTGACTTGGCCGCCGACAGCCCTTAGAGTGCCTCTGGACTCGGGATGCTGAGCCGCGACGGCAAGCCGCAGCCCCAGGAGCAAGTAACGTGTTCGAACTACCCAATCCTGAACGGAACCGGTCAATCCGATCCATGTCGCTGGCGATTGCGATTGGGGGCGCTGTGGTGGGCGGTGCCTTCGCGTTGGTTGGGCTGTACCAGTTCACCCCCTGGTCGAGCGCTCACGGATCTGGTGTCTTTCTGCTGGCCGCGGGGTGCATTCTGATGACGGTCTCGCTGTTCGCCTACTGCCTGCTGGAGCTCACCGCCCAGGCGGAGGAGAACGTCAACCGCATTCACCAGATCGCCGTGGATCTGCTGGTCATCGCCCGGCGTATTGAGCCCCACTTCAAGACCATCGCGGACAACGTGCGGCTGTCTGACACGGCCAAGTCGCTCGCTCACCGGGAGCTGGAACGGGAGGCGCTTCGGCAGGCAATCCACGAGGAGATGTACGGCGGGGATGCAGAGGCCGTCCAGTATCTCATCAACGAGATGGAGCGTCGTTTCGGCTACAAGCAGGAAGCTCAGAAGCTGCGTGAGGAAGTCAGCCTGAAGCGTGAGATGACCATTGAGGAGAAGATCAACGAGGCCCTCTCGCACATCGAGAAGATGATGGACGAGCATCGGTGGGACCGGGCCCAGGTCGAGTCAGACCGTCTGACCAAGCTGTTTCCCCGTCACGAGCGGGTGAGTTCTCTGTCCGCCGAGTTGGATCGCCGCCGGGATGTCCGCAAGCAGGAGCTTTTGGACCAATGGAAGTTGGCGGTCCAGCGTGAGGAGATCGACCGTGGCATCGCGATTCTGACCGAACTCGACGCTTACCTGACGAAGGAAGAAGCCCAGGCATTGCAGGATTCCGCCCGCCACGTGTTCAAAGCCCGGCTGGTCAATCTGGGCGTGCAGTTCGGGCTAGCCGTGACCGAGAGCCGCTGGCGCGACGCCCTCGAAGTCGGGCTCCGCATCCGCCAGGAGTTCCCGAACAGCCGGATGGCCCAAGAGGTCTCGCAGAAGCTGGAGACGCTTCAGGTCAAAGCGGGTTTCGTGGCCGACGCCGATCTCATCGAGCAGCGTCCGGTCCCGGCAGAGTGACTGAAGTGCTGATTCGACTTGCGAGGCCGGCCGATCTCGTGGCCATCAACGACATCTACAACTACGACGTGCTGCAATCCAACTGTACCTACCAGACCAAGCCGGAGTCGCCGGATGAGCGGCGTGCGTGGTTCGAGGAACACGGCGAAGGGCATCCGGTGACGGTGGCGGAGCGTTCGGGCGAGGTTGTCGGATGGGGCTCCCTGTCGTCGTTTCGTTCCCGCGCCGCCTATGCCCGGATCGGTGGAGGCCGTTACCGAGGTCAGAGTCCGGCGCCGAAGGAGTCGTTCTCGCCCGCGGCCTGAGGTGGCGGAGGGACGGTGGGCGCCTTAGGCCCAGCCGTCTCGGAAGAACCGCGATCGGCCCGTGACGGGCGCGGAGCGGGAGGAGTGGCCTCGCGGCGTGTACCGGAATCCTCGGCCGTCTGGTCAGTCGTGGCCGGGTGGTCCGCGTCGGATCCTCTTCCGTTGGGCTGGCGCCGGCTTTGGGCATCGCGTTTGAGATCGGCGATGAGCGAGTTGTAGTCGCCGAAGTGGTCGCCGGTTATCTTCCTGCCTTCCCCGGCGCGGGCATCGGCCACGGGGGCGGGCGGCGTTTCCCTAGGCTGAGGTCGAGGCTCGCGAGCCGGCTTGGGCTGGGGGGCAGGCGCGGCTTCCGCGGGAATGGGGGCGGCAAGATCCTCCACGTCCTCATAGTCGTCGAAATCGTCGAACTTGGCAGGCTTGTAGTCGGGTGATTTGGCTTTCTCCTGCTCGGCCTGGTAGGCCTCGACGACCGCCTTCTGGACCTGCTCGCGGCAGGCGGCGTTAATGGGGTGGGCCACATCGGCGTGGAGCTTGGCTCGGCCCTGAGTGTCCTTGGGGGCCCGGTTCTCGTTCAGGGAGGCACCGCAATCGTTGCAGAACCGGGATCTCAGATGGTTCTTCGAACCGCACCGGGGACACCTGTCCATCAACTTGCGCGAAGGCATGGCCACAAACACGCCGTTTGTGCCATCGATGATTTTCAGGTCGCGGATGACGAACGCGCCGTCCAGGGTGATGCTGCAGAAAGCCCGAAGTCGCTCTCGTGCGTTCTCCACCAATTTGATCCGTACTTCCGTGATTTCCATGGGTGCAACCTCCGAAAAGGCGAAAAGGTGCAGAGCTCCGCGGACGTCAATTCTGCTCCAACGGCCGTACCACGCAAGCGTCCACATCGAGGTCTTGGGCCGCTCGGTCGGCAAATGTCCGAGCCTGGGACTCCTCGTCGAAAGCCGTAAACAAGGTCGATCCGCTGCCCGACATCCGCACCGGACGGCCGGCGAGGGCTGCGGCCCGATCGCGCCACGCGCGCAAGGCCGGGCTCAGTTGGAAAGCGGGCCCTTCCAACATATTGTAGCTCTGTTCCATCCACCTGACCGCCGGCAATCGCTCCGTGGGCCAAGTGGCGATGGTCGGGGGAGAGGGTGTCTCGGCCGGGCGCCACGCGGCGTAGACCTCGGCGGTTGAGACCGACACACCCGGCAGCAGGAGGACGATCCAGCCGCTCCAGGCCAGGGGAACGGGCCGGACGTGCTCGCCCCGGCCGCTGATGACGACCGGAGCACCGTAGAGGAAGAGGGGGACGTCGCTGCCCAGCCGCGCCGCGAGTGGCAGGAGGCGATCTGTCGGCCAGTGGAGGCCCCAGAGCCGGTTCAGGCCGATCAGGGTGGTGGCGGCATTGGAGCTTCCGCCGCCCAGCCCGCCCCCCATCGGAATACGTTTCGTGAGTCGGCAGGTCATTCCCGACCGTGCTCCGGCCTCGGCGGCAAGCACAGAGGCGGCCCGCCAGATGAGGTTGCCTTGTCCCGCGGGCAGGTCCTGCCGGTCACAGATCACCTCGAACCGCGCATCCGCCCTCTCTGAGAACGCCAGATCGTCGAAGAGTGTGATGGTGCTGACGAGGGACTCGATGTCGTGATAGCCATCCGGCCGGCGTCCCACGACTCGCAGCGTCCAGTTGATCTTGGCGGGCGATTGAAGCGTTAGGTCCATGATCACTGTTGCCCGAATTCGCGCCGGCCGCCGCACGTCAGACTCTGCCTCCGCCCTTCACTGGCGGCGCGATTCTAGCAGGCGGGGACGACCTGTCAACGACGCACGCGCGTGGCTTGGGGGCGGGGATCATGGCCAAGGTGGCTATTCTCGGACTCTCCCCCGTTCCGAGGCTAGAGCGACCCTCGGGCCGGTCCCGGGGGCCATTTTCAACTCATCCCCCGGGCTCGCCGACCCGATTTTATCAGTATCCGGGCTCAGGGAAGCTCCAGGCAGACGAGGACCAAGCGCACATGGCTGTCACGCTGATCTGTCCCAATCTCAAGTGCCGAACGATCCTCCAGGTCCCCGACAAGGCTCGGGGCAAGAAGGTCCGTTGCGGGAAGTGCGGCAAGAACTTCATTGTCCCTGATCCCACCCAGAAGCGGGCGGCGGCCCCGGGTAGTGAGACGGCCAGCCCGGCCGGCAAGTAGCTCCCGCCTGGCCGCGAGGTTCCTCTTTCATCAATCCTCCGGCAGGGGCCGGTCCTTGGTTTCCGGCGCCCAGATCAACGCAAGCAGTCCCAGCAGATAGAACCCGCAGAGCACCACCGCCCCCCAGCGGAAGACCTCGACCACGCCGACGTTCCGCAGGAAGTCGGTCAGCAGGTTCGAGAACAGCAGGATGGCGGCGGTCAACACACGAGCGGCGTTGTAGCAGAAGGCCGTGCCACTCGATCTCAGACGAGTTGGATAGATCTCTGGGAAATAGATCGAGTAGCCACCAAACACGCTCAGGGTCACGAAGCCCACGAGGGGCAGCAGCACGTAGACCTGCCACTCCTGCCTGAGGGTGAGGAATACCGCAGCGACAACGATCAACGCCACGGCAAATGAAGCTCCGAAGCTGATTTTCCGGCCGAACCGGGTAGCCAGGATGGTGAACACGAACATGCCGAAGAAAGCCCCGACATCCTGGAGCAGCGTGCCCAGGGCCTTGACCGTGCCGATCTTCTCCCTGGTCAGGCCGGAACCCTTGAACGCCTCGTTGATCAGTTCCGGAGACCAAAAGCCGACGCCCCACAGACCCACGACGCCTGCAGAGGCCAGGGCCACACCGGCCAGCGTGTTTCGCCGCCAACGCGGATCGGTGAACATGCTGCGTATGTCGCCCATCTGTTTGTGGAGCTTGTCCTGGGCGTTCTGTCGCGCCGCAAGCCAGGTTTCCGGCTCCTTGATGGTCTTCATGATCAAGAACACGAGCACGGCCGGCACAGCCCCGAGGAAGAACAGCAATCGCCAGCCGGGGATGCCGTTGGGGAAGAGGCTACTCAGGTAGCCGTCGGCGCAGAGGCCCTTCAGATAGAAGCTCTCGGGCAAGACCAGCGTCCAGGCCAGCGCCGAGGCGGTGATGTTGCCCACGGCGGACAGGGCCTGGAACATGCCCAGGGCAAACGGCCGAGAATGGGACGGTAGAGTCTCGGCGATCAGGGTAGCCGCGGTCGCGAAGGCTCCGCCGATGCCGCAGCCCATCAGGAACCGCCAGCAGCAAAAGTCCCACCAGTAGACGGAGAAGCCGGACAGTCCGGTGAAAAGCGAGTAGATGAGTACCGACATCGAGAGCGTCTTGGCCCGCCCCCACTTGTCGCCCACGATCCCGAAGTAGAAGCCGCCGACCGCCCAGCCGATCATCATCGCGGCGGTGGCGTAGTTGCCGTAGGTGCGAACCAAGGCGGCGGTTTGATCCAGACTGGTCAGGTCACCCAAGGCGGGGGCGCGGGCGAGGACGAAGATTCGCTGGGCCATGGTATCCAGCGTCCAGGCCAGGGCTCCGATGAACAAGACCCACCAGTGGTAATTCGACATGCCCTGGTACCACCGCTGGCTCGGTGATCCGGCCCCATCGGTTGACGTTGCGCCAGAATTGGTGGTCTGATGGCTCATCAGGCTGCTCCCGCGATCGGAGTCATGGAAGCTGTTCCTCACATGGTTCAGCTTGCGGCAGTAGAGAGGTTCGCTGCCCCGCTGTCAACCTCGACGTTCCCGACCGGTCCTCCGCGCGCCTAAGACCGGGTTGAAAAACGGGTTGCGACGATGATCAGCCTCGACCATTCGATCCTCGGATCAGCAGGCGGACATCCCGTTGGCTGCCTTCGCCCGATGGCGTTCGGGCTGTCATCGGGGGGATGAACCAGAACGGGGATTGGGTCACATGATGGGTTGACGAGAACAACTGGGTTACTCGAATTGGCCCCGGTCGCGTACGGCGATCCGCAAGGCATAAAAAAAGCGGAGCGCGGTGGTGCGCTCCGCTTGGTTGAGCAGGAGTGACTTACTTGCCGACGCGCCGGGTCAAACCGAAGAGCCCGCCAAGGACGAGCAGGAGTGACATGGCCGCCGGTTCCGGAACGATCAGCGCGGTAGTGGTGCTGCCCATCCCGGCGATCTCGCCAGTCGTCAAGGCGCGATTCCACACTGCGGCTGTGGCGACGAGTCCCCAGGCGTCCTCCCAGTCGTTGTCCGCGAAGAGCAGGAAAGTCGGATCGAGGGAGAACCTGCCGTCAACGCCCTGAGCGGGGCCGTCGAGGTACAGCGCGCCGTCAACATAGACTCTGAAGAAGCTGCTGTTGTCGACGGACCAGACGATTCGGTGCCATTGGGACGAATCGAAGGTCAGGGTTGAGTAGCCTGTATCAGCGGTGCCGATGACGGATTCGGTGCGAGACGGCCCCTTGATGAACAGATCGCCGTCATTGGAGTTGCCCATGTTGGTCTGGAACAGGCTGTTGTAGTAATTGCCGTTCCACATGGCCGTTTCCGTTGTCTGGAGGTAGTCGACAGCGACGGTGTACTGATTCACGCAGCTGCCGCCGCCGTTGGCGCCGATGTTGTGCGTGACCGTCAGGTAGTGCCAGCTCAGTTCCTGAACGACACCCGCGTCGCTCATCCCCGGCTCGATGACAACCATGGGACCCGGCATCCAGGTACTGTTTTCGGGATTGCTGGTGGTCAGGTCTGTACCCACGGTTGCCTTCAGCTTGTCTTCGCTGGTTTGGAACCGCCAGAGCCCGGTGACGCCTGCTGGGACATTGCCAGCAGCCGCCACACCCGCCGCCACAAGAACCGCCATGACCGAGACGATACGTGCAGACCAGTTAGATACTCTCACTTTTCCCTCCGTTCAGAACGATATACACCAAACACAGAAGCCCAACGGACAACCCGTGACTGGACCCCCCGTAGTTGGTTAATCTTATCCCAACACCTGCGGCTTTTCAACGATCTGTGTCTGGCAACCGGCGTTCCCACCCCAGGTCCGCGTGCTCCGTGGTCGGTCGCGGGCTACGACGACGGCCGCTCGGATGATGCCCGGTTCTCCGCGACTGGATTTATTGGACCTCCGCAGGAGCAGGTTGGGAGGGCATGGGGTAGGAGAGCGACTTGCTCACTTGGAGGGATGGCCCGGGCAGATCTGCGGGTGTCCACCCCCGCTCGCGTAGTCACGTAGCCGTCGCCGCCGGCTTGTGGGTCGCGTGGTGCGGCAGCTCTTGGCGAGGGGGGGACCATGCACGGGGAAAGGCATCCCTGGTGGTGAGACAGGGACCTGAACGGGGCGAGCGGCTGGACGCCTTTCCGGGCGTTTTCGCACCGGTTGTGCCCGGCGCCGCGGTCCTGGAGCGTTGTCTCCTGGCCGAGTTGCGGATTCCGGCCTCACTCCGGAGGCTGAGGCTGGAGCCGGCCGCCCCTAAGCGTGGAGTTCGAACCGGAGAAGCCGCGACGCGACGCAACCGCCGCCCCGCATTCCGGGCAGACTCCGCTGGTGTTTCCGGTGAGGTCGTAGTTGCAGTGGCCGCAGTAACCGCTGAGCTTGCGGGCCAATCGCCGCCTGAAGGATCGCGTCTGAGCTGTTGCCCGGGCCATTAGGATCGCAGCTCCTGCGAGGACCAATCCGGCGCCCGCCAGGCCCAGGACCCAGCATGGGCGCAGCTGTTCACGCTCGTACGCGAGGTAGGCGGCCGACACGACGGGGATGGCAGGGCCGTTGCCGATGAGCTTATCTTGCAGATTAGCAGCTATGAGAGTCCCTGAGATCCAAGCCCCAAGAACGGCGAGCAGCCCGACGACGATCATCGTTGCGCTCACCCATAGCACGGAAATCCCGCCAGCCTTCACCTTCCCCATCGTCGCCTCCA
Source organism: Phycisphaerae bacterium (assembly GCA_018003015.1). Lineage (NCBI taxonomy): Bacteria > Pseudomonadati > Planctomycetota > Phycisphaerae > Phycisphaerae bacterium. The sequence goes on from JAGNEZ010000009.1 coordinate 75,704, forward strand.
TAGCACGCCACGGCCCGCCCCTCGAATTGGATCCAGTATACGAGTTCCTTTCCGAGCCATCAAGGATCGGCCGGACGGCCAGGCCCGCAATCTGCACGAGGGGGGTTACAGTCTGACCATGGACAGGTACGCCCAAACGGTCCACAGGAATCGAGCCACGGCCCTGGCGGTCTTGCCGGATCTCTCCATCCCTCCGGTCCAGGAACTGGAGGCCACGGGAACGGACGGGGCCGGTGTCAAAGGGGGCTTCGTCTGGGCGCCTAGTTGGGCGCAAAACAGGCAACAACCGGAGGCTGTAGTAGACGATGGCGGACAAACACCACTAGAACCTAAAAGCAGTACAAGGCGCAACAACACCCGCAAAACCGCTGAAATCGGCAAGTCTACGGGCGATTCTAACGGAGGCGGAGGGATTCGAACCCCCGGTGCAGTTTCCCGCACGCCGGTTTTCAAAACCGGTCCCTTCAGCCGCTCGGGCACGCCTCCGGGAAAGCCGTCGGCCCGCGACCAACGATGACGAACTCGGGCAGGGACTCGGAATCCCACTCAGCGCCGGGCAGTCACGCGGCTTGAGGCCACTGAGGCACCACGCGACGACGGGGAGCCCCACTCTGTTTCATCGCGGACGAAGCGTAACGGCAACACGGCTCTCACGCAACCCTGCCGCACGGTCCCGGGCGGCCTGCACCTCGCGGATCCGGTCTCTGAGGAGGCAGATCGGCGAGAATCCCGAGGCCTCCGTAGGAGCTTTCCCCGCCAGGTATCGCGGCACGCTTGGGGGAGTCTTCGCAGCAACTCAGGATCCCGTGCTCCGGGCGACGAGCTCACTTTCGAGATCCTCGATGCGGGCCCGCACCTTCCTGGTCAGCGCCCACTTCGCGGTGAGAGCCTCGGCCAACTGGCGGACTTCGATGGTATCGAACGGCTTCTTCAGAATAAGCAGCCGGTCGCTGGGTCCCAGTCTGCTCACCCGTTGTTGATGACCTGGGTGCGCACGTGGTATTCTCCGGCCAGCCACACGCGTACGGTCAACCGCTTCGGGGCGGATACCCTGCGGCGATCGCCGTACGGTCCCACGAGCTCAGTCCGGCATGTACGACGTGTCGATGCCGTGGTAGAGCATGAGAACGACCTCGATGAAGTACGCGCTGGTATCGAGAAACCGCTCGTAGCCCTGGGCCGACTGCGTTCTGTCATCCACCCGCCGCCAGTCCACGATTCCGTTGCCTACGCCGGCTTCGCGTTCACCGGTTACCCCGAACCACAATCCGGATCGAGCGGAGTCTGCCACCCACAGGAACCGCCACCAAGCGCGCTGCAGCGTCTCCAGATCTCCGGTCCGCACCGCTTGGCGCCACTCCATGCGTGCCAACTGGAGACCTGCTCCGGGTGAGAGCAGCTGATTCTCGGGACGCGCGGTGTCGAAGTAATGATGAAGATGAGTTCCATAGAAACGCCAGTCCGTGGGATCAGCCGTGTGCGGCGTCATTCGGATCGACGATGAGCCTCGGTCGCCGACTGTCCAGAAATCGCTGATCGATCTGGCCAGGGGGTCACCGGCATCGAGCACACCCGCCTCGTAGGGCAGGAAACAGAGTTGGTCAATCTGGTCACCGTGACATGGCATGTAGCCTCCGGACGCATCGCGGTATCGAAAGAAGCCCTTCCAGACTCCGGCATCGGCCATCGCTCTCACGCCGGCGCTCAAGACCGTCGCCGCAGCGGCGTAGTCCCGAACCGGGCTCTGGCCGGCGGCCTCACTCCACAGCGCCAGGGTTCGCATGGCCGCCGCAGAGAAGACCGCGTCGGTGAGCCACAAATCCTCGCCGCTCGAGTTTGAGCGGACCATTTGATGTGTTGTGTTGACGTGGCGAGCGATAAACTCGCCCCCGTCTCGAGCCGCTGGCCAGGCGTCCTGCAACCATTGGTCCGCAAGGCTCGCCCGCCCGATAGCCCGCTTGTATTGGCCGTATTTCCACATGGTGACGATCATCTGCCCGGTCACCGCGGCATTCGGCCCGCTGCAGCCCTCTCGTTTCCCCAGCGCGTCGTACTCCACGTCGCTGCAGATAGCACCACGGTCGTCACCGGCGTCGGCCACGATCGGCTGACGTCGCTGCAGAAGCCAGGTCTGGAAGAAGCGATCCAGGATCCGGTCATATCGACCGATACTGACCGAGTCGCCGTGCAACTTCCGGGCACCGGCCATCAGACCGATCGCGCCCATGGCTGCCTCGCCGGGCCGGACCCAATCCGGGCCCTTCCAGTGAATCCGGTTGTCATTGAGAACACCGTACCCATCCGCGTCGGGAGCGACCGCTGCGTGGTTGGTCGCATCTTCGCTGAACGAACAGTCGGCAATGTAGTCGCACTCCTTGACCAGGGTCTGCCTGGCCCACTGGCGATCGCCGGGCATCGGCAGCCACGTCCCGGACACACAGGCGGGGTTGGCCGGCGTGGCCGGACCACTGAAGCACCGTTGGAGCAGGCCGAAGTCATCCTGATCGACATCGCCGTCGCGATCGCCGTCTGCCGGCATTCGGCCGGCCGCGTCGGCCGTCAGCGCGCAGCCCGGCGGCAAGGCATCAGCTTCGAGGGGCACGCCCGCACCGGCCATACAGGGAAGGAAGAGCGTGAAGTCATCACCGTCAACATCCGCATCGCCGTTGACATCGCCGGGAATGAGCCCAGCCTGAGCGACGACGCCGGCCGACATGGGGGCAAGAGCCGATCCGGCGATCGTGAGGCCCACCAGGATGTGCCTCCACGTTCGGATCGCCCCTTGAGGGCGTGCCGCTCGGTGCCGAGCGTTTACGCCCCCTTCAGCACTCTCCACAGCCCCAGGCCACACCGCCGTTTGACCTCTCAAAAGAACTCCCCATTCCCCTGAGCCGCCGCCCTGCAGGCCACTCCACTTTCAGCTCGATCGCAGCATCCGCCGATCAAGGCCCCGCGCGCAGGTCGCCGGACCGGCGCGGCCGTGGACCGGCCACCAGGCGTCCTCGCAGCCGACCTTCCGCATCCTGACCATGAGCCTCTCTCCAACCCACCGGGAGGCGGCGTTTCTGTTCGGCGTCTGGCACCCGAACACGCCGTTGCCTTGCCTGAAGGTCGACCGGCCGAGCCAAGCATCGCGGGTACGCCGGAATGCTGCCGAGCAGTCACCTCTTCATGATACGACACAACCAAGGGGTGACCATCCTGTGTGGGCCAAGCGTTGCCGGGATCCGGAACGCGCGAAAGTTCACCGCGATTGAACCATCCGGTCAGTTATCGGCCGTTGTAGTCCTATCGCGAGGACGATACGGTGCCGAATCAATTCTCCAAATCATCTAAAGTCGCTATTTTCTGTCTTTTTGGCTGTACAAAACGCAAATAGGCGGTGTAGGATGTCTGGAAATACTCACCCATCTTGCCTTGGGCAGGACGCTCCGCGAGGAAGAGCGAGGGGGGTTGAACTTGGAGAGGAGAACGGGATGTGGTTTGAGCATAGGTTCGAGGTGGTTGGGCATGTGCCTTTTCCGATTGACATGTTGCGGTACGACAGTTGCTTTCCGGCGACGGTGCAGGACTCCAAGGCCATCACCGAGTCGCTGGAAGGCCCGCATAGCAGTATGAAGACCGTGGCGCTTGTCTGTCTCACCCACAAGACCGACTGGAGGCCGGCGGCGGACCGCTGGCGGGCATGCGGCTGGACGATCCGGCTGCATTCAAAGCAGAAGACGCCGAGCTTCCCGGAGCGTTGATATCCCGGCTCAGGGGTTGCCGGGCATTGTGATCACGAGGAAGACGATGCTGGTGCCGGGGTCGAGCTGTCTCGCGAGGTCTCTGCTGGCGAGGTGGCCGTTGCCGGCCGACGTCTGCGGTCGGGGTGGAACTTCACGGCCGCCGTTGTGGCCGTCTTGCCGTCTTGGACCTTGACCGCCACGGTACGAGTCCCGAGTATCTCATGCCACAGCTCGATCTCGTACTCCCCGGTCGGCAGCCCTTGAACGGCCGCCTGTCCTTTGGCGTCGGATATTGCGAAGAACGGGTGATCGACCACGTGGCACCAGGCGAGTTCCCACGGATGGACATCGCATTTGAGCTTGATCACCTCCGGGTATTCCAGGACCACGCGGCGTCTCTGGCCTTCCGGAATATTGAAGCTGAACTCCTTGTTTCGCCTGGCGAAGCCGTGGGGGACCTCCAGCGTCTTGGTGTCGTTGTGAAATTCGAGCGGCTGGCCGACCATGACACCCACCACGTGAGGTGTGAACCAGCACTTCTCGTTGACACGCACGGGTTCACTGGGCGCCGGCCACTTGCTGTCTTTGGGTAGGCCTTTGACCACGGCAACGAACACGTTCTGGAGTTCCCGATCCTTGCTCACCAGGAGTGTGTCTTCCGTCCTCGGCTTCTCTCTGACCAACTGGGCGCAGTAGGGATCTTCGCTGCAGTCGACCTCCTTGGGTTCCGGCGGATTGCCGTCGTACAGCACCTTGACTACGAACGAAGGTGCCGGGCGCTGCTCCGCGAAGAGAATGCGGCCGGCCGCCAGCCCCCCCACCGTGAACGCCGCCCGACCCATGAAGTCCCGTCGACCTATCTCTGTCATCGGTGTTCCCTTTCGCGTCAGAGATCAAGCACTTCGTATCTTTTGGCCAGATAGGTGCATCCCACGTTGATGCACTCGATATGCCCGCACCGAAGCCGGTCCAGCCTATGGCTGTGGCCGCACACGAGCATGCGGACTTTCGGTTGTCCCAGCAGCGCCCTTCCGAACCAATCGCTGCCCAGGAACGCGCCGGCAAACGCCCAGGAGGGGGTGTCCGTAGCGGGCACCAACTCGGCAAAAGGCACGTGATGCATTCCCACGACGATTGGATCGCACTGCCCGGCCACTTCCGTCAGATGTCGGCTGAGCCGATCCACCAGTCGCTGGCAGAACTCGACGTCGGTCATCCTGAGCCGAGTGTGTTCGCCGTCCATCCAGCGGGTGCCGATACTGAAAGCCGCTTCGGGCACATCCGATCGATCGGCCAGCAGGTGCTGGAAGCCGGGGAGGCGATCAGCGGCTCCCGGAGCGATTTTAGCCTCATAGAAGCGGAGCGGAATCCCCAGCTGCCGTGGCCGGTAGCTGAAATCGTACCATCCGATCGAGCCGACCAGGCCAACATGGCCGAGCACCGCCGGCTCGATGTCGAGAGGGTGGAAGCCTGCCTGACGGCAGATCGCGGGCAGCTCGCGTTCCAGTTTGTCAAGGGAGTCGCCGCCAGGGCCCGTCCAGATGTCATGGTTGCCAGCCACGAAGAACTTCCGCCCCTTGAAGCGGTCGAAAAGCCGAAGGGCCTCCAGTACAATGCCCGAGTCTCGCCCGGCGACATCGCCAAGGACCAGTAGGGCATCGGCCTCGAGCCCGCAGATCTCCTCGGCAATAAGTCGGGTCGGCTCGCGACTGCGAGTGATATCGTAGTGAAGGTCGGCGGTGGCAACGATCCGCATGGTCATTGACCTCGATGATCCAGTGTAGGAGCCGTTTCAGCCGACTACAAGATGGCGCGGAGTGACATGGACGCGGTACTAGCAATCGAGGATCTGGCCAAGACTTACCGCATGGGCGGTCAGGTCATCAGGGCCCTGGACGGCGTGTCGCTGAGGGTGGCGGCGGGCCGGCTGGTTGCGATCATGGGGGCCAGCGGCTCGGGCAAGAGCACGCTGCTTCACCTCTCGGGTGGATTGGACACCTGCGACCGCGGCACGGTCCGGGTCGAGGGTCTGGACATCACCCACATGTGGGATCGCAGCCGCACGCTCTTTCGCCGGCGGCGGGTCGGGATCATCTTCCAGGCGTACAATCTCCTGCCCACGCTCACCGCGGCCGAGAACATCGCCGTACCCCTGCTCGTGGACGGCGTGCCCGGCGCGGACATCCGTCGCAGGGTGGGTGACATCATGCGGCTGGTGCACATTGACCACCGTTCCGAGCATCGCCCCCAGGCCATGTCCGGTGGTGAGCAGCAGCGCGTGGCTATCGCCCGGGCCCTGCTGAACGATCCGGCCCTGATCCTGGCCGACGAGCCGACCGGCAACCTCGATTCGGTCAACGCGGCGGAGATCTGGCAGTTGCTCCGTCATCTGGCCCACGAACTCAACAAGACGGTCCTCATGGTCACACACGAACCGGTGGCGGCCTCCTACGCGGACGAGATCCACGTGCTCAAGGACGGCAAGCTCATCGGCTCGATCGAGGGAGTAGAACTCGGCGATGCGGCACTGGTGGCAACTCGGTACGCGAAACTGGCGGGCTAAGCCCGGACGGACAGCCGGTGCCCTCGCTGCCATCGCCCTCGGCGTTGGCGTGGTGATCTGGGTGACTTGCGCCTATGAGTCCGTGCGGCTGGCCCTTCGTGATCAGGTCTGGCTGTGGGTGGGTAAGAGCCACGCCGCCATTGAAAGCGGTTACGGAGCCGACGGCAACGTCTTCCAGTCGGTCAGCGAAGAAGTCCGGAGGATCCCCAACGTCAAGCACGTGACCTACCAGCTCAAGCGGCGAATGCTGCTTCGGAGGCTCGATCCGACCACCTCCCGCCCGGAGACCGATCTCCCTCTTGCGGTCCCCACTTCTCAGCCCCCGCCGCTCGCCAGTCTGCCGGCCGACGTTGCCTTCGACGACGAAGCGGACCCCAGCATGCTCGATCAACTCGTGCAGGCCATCGGCATCGAGCCGGATCTCGAGTACATCTTCCGCGACTACGACCAGGAGCGTGTTGCGGGACGAATGCTGCGGCAGGACGACACCGACGCGGCGGTGATTGACTACCAGTTCGCCAACATGCTCGGCCTCAAGCTCGGCGACAAGTTCACCCTGCGCGCGGCGGCCCTCAACGAATATGACCGCCCGACCGAGTCGGTGGCCGTGTTCACCGTGGTCGGCACGCTCAAGCACCGCCGGGTGGCCAAGACTCAGCGTCCGGTAGTACTGGCCAAGCTCGATCGCATCCAAGCACTGTCCGGCTATGGACGCGATCCGAAGCGGGTCACCAAGATCGATGTAATCCTGGAGAACACCACAGACCAGGCGATCGTCCGGGCCGAGTCCGATTTGAGCATGATCGTTCGCAAGTACCAGGAGGGTTACCTGGTTACCTCCTCGCGTGCCAAGATGAGACAGGTCCAGATGGCCCAGGATCAGACTGGTGTGGTCATGGGAATGTTCTCCACCGTAGCCCTTTTCACCGCCCTGTTCACCATTCTCTCGACGCTGAGCATGGGGATGGTGGAACGGATCGGCCAGATGGGCACACTCCGCTGTCTGGGCATGACCCGTGTCCAGATGGCCCTCCTGGTCCTGGGCGAAGCCTTGCCAACTGGCATTGTCGGCATCCTCCTCGGTATCCCGGTTGGACTGGGTCTCGCCAAGATGAGCGTCTGGCTGGCCCCCGAGTACATCGGTGAATTGGCGATCAACAAGTCCGGGCTGGCCCTCGCCCTGGCCGGCGGGCTCGCTACAACGCTGGCCGGTGCGTTGCTGCCGATGATGCAGGCCCTGCGCGTCTCACCCTTGGCCGCTTCCCGGCCCCAGGCCCAGCCCCCTTCGGGCATTCTAGCCTGGCTGGCGGCGCTTTTTGGCGTCGCGATGATTGTCACTCACTCGGTGATGCTGGTTCGCATTCCCGCCAACCAGTGGTTCCTCAAGCCCCACCTCAGCTTCATCGGCGTAGGGCTTCTGTTCACCGGTTACGGGCTGATCATGCCCCTGACCATCCGACTGGTGGGCCCGCTCGCGGTTCATCTGATGACCGTCGTCCTCGCCCTGCCCCGGCGGCTGCTGGGCGACCAGATCGGGCGGGCGGTATGGCGCTCGTCGGCCATCTGCTGCGGACTGATGGTCGGGCTATCACTCATCGTCACGCTGGTCGTCCTAAGCGCCTCCCTGGCGGCCGGATGGGATTTCCCGAAAAACTTCTGCGAGGCCTTTGTGTACACCCTGCCCCCGATCGACTGGACCGTGGCCGACCAGGCCAGGCGGACGGAAGGCGTCAGGAACTCCAACATCAAGGGCAAGGAGGAATGCGCCCTCATCAATACCGGCATCAAATGCCGGACCATTGGCGCCGGGCTCTTCGACTTCCCCGTTTCTCTCTTTGTCGCCGGCGATCCGGAGGAGTTTTTCCGGATCGCCAAGCTCGAGTTCGTCGAGGGCAACCGCGATGAGGCCGAGGCCAAGCTCAAGCGCGGCGGCTACATCCTGGTCACGCCCGAGTTTGTCCGTACCAAGAAAAAGACTTACAAGGACAAGGTGCTCGTCCGGCAAGGCGCCCTGTTCGGTCAAGGACGCTACTTCGAGATCGCCGGCGTGGTCACCAGCCCGGCCCTGGACATCGCCGCCAACTACTTCAATGCCGGGGACATGCTGGTTGCAGCCGCGGTCCACGTCGTGCTCGGCACGTTGGACGATGCCAGCAAGGTCTTCGGGCTGCCCCGCCAGACGAGCCTGTTCCTGGTCAACTTCGACATCCCCTTCTCGGCCCACGTGCCGCCTGAGTTCAAGGAAGCCAGACCACCGCTGACCAGCGACCCGCTTCGAATGGTCAGCCAGCTGAGATCGTGGGCTCCTTTGATGCCCGAACGAAAGGCCGAGATCGACTTGATCATGGGTGATGTCGAGAATCGCCAGGCCAGCCCCGGCAGCCGCGTCGCCTGGGACCAGGTACCTCTCCTTCGCCTCTTCCGCGAGGCCCTCACGCCGCAACTGGCTCCTCCCTGGCCCGATCTCACCCCGGAAGAGCGATGGCAGACCTACCGCGAGGAGCTGGTGATGCGGCTGATCGCCAGGCGGACCGGCAGCTCCAACACCATGCACGCCTCGGTCCGGGCACTCAAGTCCCAGATCGACCACGATCTGGGCCGAGCGACCCGGCTCTGCTCGGCGATTCCAATCGTGGCCCTGATCGTGGCCGCCCTGGGCGTGGCCAACCTCATGATGGCCAACGTCACCAACCGCATCCGTCAGATCGCCATGCTCCGATCCGTCGGAGCTACCCGGTGGCAGATCACCCGACTGGTCATCGGTGAAGCCCTAGTGCTGGGTGTCCTTGGATCGCTGATCGGCGTCGCCCTGGGGATGCACGCCGCCTTCGGCATTAACGCCATGACCGAGGCCATCTGGGGTTTCCGCCCCGAGGCGACCGTTCCCTGGGGCTGGCTCAGCCTCGCCATCGGCCTGACCCTGACCGTATGCCTGATCGCAGGTGTTCTCCCTGCCCGGCGAGCCGCCAGCACGAACATCATCGACGCGTTGCGCACGACCTGACGGTCGTGCGAGCGGTCGGCTTTCCATCAGCTTCCGGTTTGGTGATCGCAGCCCCGGAGCGTTCCGGGAGACGCCCCGAGGGGCCGAGGGCAACAGGCGCCTCCCTTCTGCACCGTCGTTCTGACATCCCAGTGTTTCGAGGAGTTGGCGCTTTCCCTACTTCCTCTCCACTCTGCGTTTCTGCGCGAAAGCGCGGCCCAGGGCGGGCTCGCGGATGTCGACAGCAGCTGACTGAGCGAGCTCACTCTCCAGCGTCTCCTGCCGAACGCGGCTCAGCCGGTCGCTCAGGCTCTTGCGAAGCCCGTCCTTGCCGACGCTCTCGAATCTGGCGTTGCTGGCGGGGAACCGACGTTCCAGCTTGATGAGGTGATAGGTGTTCTGTTCATGGATGGCGGTTGAGACTTCGCCCTCTTTGAGGCTGAAAGCGGTCTCGCGGATGAGTGGCGGAATGCCCGGGTCATTTCGCGTGAACGGTGAGACCAACCCGCCTCGAGCCGCGTTGAACTCGTTCTCGCTCAACTGCCGGGCAACCAGTTCGAAGTCTTTCCCGCTGGCAAGCAGGGCCTTCGCCCTGGTGACCGCGGCCAGCGAACCGAGTTGGATGTGACGCACCTGGACCTTCTCGCCGTAAGCCAAGGCATATTCCTCACGGAGCATCTTCTCGGTGATCTCCATCCTGGCCACTTCGGCGGCAGCGATCTTGGCCAAGTATGCCCGCTGCTCCATGCGCAGCTGCCACTCGCGCGCGGAGATGTTCTTGGCGGCCAGGAACTGATCGAGAAGCGTCTGAGCGGTCGCGGCATCAATGCTTGGGCCGTTGGAGGCGCTCAGCGGGGAGGCCAGCCGGCGAAGAGCGTCCTGATGAGCGGCGGCCACATCGGCGGCGGTGACGCTCAGCTGCAGCTCGCCAGCCCGTTTCTTGGCCGCACTGAGCAGCACGAGATGTTCCAGGATGGTCAGGCCATGGCACTCATAGAGCAGTGTATCCACTTCGGATCGGTAAATAGGCGTGCCGTCCACCAGGGCCAGGACCTCGCCCGGCTGGGTGGTTGGGGAAGAAGCCGGGTCAGAGGCAACCGAAAGAGCACTCGCCAGCGGCGCGGGTGATGGAGCCGGGCCCGGCTTGGGGTCCGCGGGCGTCTGGGGAGACTCCAGAACCTGCTCCACCGGCGTGCCCACCGGCTTCTCCTGCGTGGCGCAGCCCAGCCAACAACAGACGAGCCCTGTCGTCAGGGCGATGAATCCAACCAGACCCGTGTGTTTGACTCGATCCATGGCGACCTCCACGGCCGTTCGATGACGGCCTGAGGCACACCATTTCACTCCCCCTTTCGCCGGTTGGCAAGGGGACCATGACGTGCCCGCCGAACGCACCTATAATGCTCTCTTCGGCAGTTGCGAACGGAGACCTACGGTCCTATGAGCCATGAACCCTCGGAACGGAGCTTCAAACGCCGGTTGACACGGCAGGTCAAGATCGGCAACGTCCACGTGGGCGGCAACGCGCCTATCTGCCTGCAGTCCATGACCAGCACTCACACCCATGACGTGGACTCGACAATCGCCCAGATCAACCGGCTTGCAGCCGCCGGGTGCGATGTGGTTCGAGTGGCCGTGCCGGACCGAAAGGACACGGAGGCGCTCAAGGAGATCGTCCGGCAGAGTCCGATGCCCGTCATTGCCGACGTCCACTTTCACTTCCAGCGAGCTCTGGAGGCCATCGCGGCCGGCGCGCACAAGATCCGGCTCAACCCCGGGAACATCAAGGATCGCAGGCAGGTCAACGAAGTCATCCGGGCCTGCCACGATGCGGGCATCCCCATCCGAGTAGGCGTCAATGAAGGCAGCATTGTCGAGCGTCAGGACAAACAGCTCCGGGCGGCGGAGAAGGACAGTCTGGCCGCCGATCGATCGAATCTCGTGGGACTGATGGTTCGAAAGATGGAGGACTACATCCGCATCTTCGAGGAAAACGACTTCCGCGACGTTGTCCTGGCGGCCAAGAGCCCGGATCCGATCACTGTAATCGACGCGTACCGGGCGATCAGTCGGAGGTTCGACTACCCGCTGCATTTGGGCGTTACCCACGCCGGGCCGCCAGAAACGGGACGGATCCGGTCGATCGCCGCTCTGGCATCCCTGCTGGCCGAGGGGATCGGAGACACGATTCGCATCTCGTACGCAGCCGATCCGATCCACGAGGTCGAGGACGGCAAGGAGTTGCTCTGCAGTCTCGGCCTCCGGCGCAGGACGGAGCCAGAACTGATCGCCTGTCCGACCTGCGGGCGAATCGAGGTGGACCTGTTCAAACTCGTTACCCAGGTCCGGACGAAGCTGGCATCCCTCAAAACGCCGATCAAAGTGGCGGTCATGGGTTGTGTGGTCAACGGCCCGGGCGAAGCCGAGGGGGCGGACGTCGCCGTCTTTGCCGGCCGGGGCCGAGGCGTGATCTATGTTCAGGGAGAACAGGTCCGGAGCGTCAACGAAGACCAGATTGTTGAGGCACTCTACGACGAGGCCCGAGCTTTCGCCTCCCGGGTCGAACGCGGGGAAGCCCGACTGTCGCGGGGCGAAGTCAGCATCACCCCGGCGTGACCGTCCGGCCGCGGGGCTGATGCCCACGCATCATGATGTCGGGTACCTCTTGATTGTCAGTCCGGAGTCTTCGCCACAGCGGTCGCAAGACTTGTTCTTCTCGCTCGGTGGATGAAGACAAAACACGGATGTGGAGAGAGCTCAACCTCAAAGGATGCTTGCGATCCTCCACTGTTCTGCCCCTCCGGGGTGTGCCTTTGCCAAGGCCCCGGCCCGGTCCGGCGATTGGCGGTCGGCCCACACTCGCCCCTACAATGCACACGACCTCGAGGGTTTGGAGTACGATCCATGAACGGCTGGTTCGTGACGGGCACGGATACGGGTGTGGGCAAGACAGTGATTGGCGGGGCACTGGCCATGCTGGTCCGGGCGGCGGGTCTGCGCGTCGGAGCGTTCAAGCCGGTGGCTACCGGCTGTCGGCGGGACATGAGGCTGGGGCTGGTGTGTGAGGATGCCGAGTTCCTGGCTCACTGCGCAGATGCCGCCGAGGACTTGGCGACGATCAATCCGGTCCGTTACGCCGGCGACCTGGCCCCCATGGTGGCGGCCGAATGGCGCAAACAACCCATTGACTGGGAAGCTATCGACCAGAGCTGGGGGCGGCTCCGGCAATCGTCCGACTGGATTATCACCGAGGGGGCCGGCGGCCTGCTCGTGCCCATCGACCGGGACAACACCATGGCCGACCTGGCCCGGCGTCTCGATCTGCCGCTGGTCATCGTCGCTCGTCCTGGACTGGGGACGATCAACCACACGCTGCTGACCCTAGAGGCCGCCCGAGCGCGGAAGCTAACCGTGGCCGCCGTGGTGATCAACGGCTACCGTCCGGGATCGGCCACATTGGCGGAGGAGACCAATCCCGAGGTCATCGGCCGGCTGGCGAAAATGCCCATTCCCCTGATCGTGCCGTTCGATGCCCGAACCGACACTCGCCAGGGAATCATCGGCGAGTCCGTTCTGTACCCGCTCCGCGACTTTGTCAATCATGCGATCGGGCAACAGAGAAAGGCAAACCGCACGCCGTGACCGCCCGCTGCCCTCTGCTCGTGACCAGTGAAAGCCGCAGGCCCCAAACCGGGGTCATGCTCGTGTCGACTCCCCGAAGATCCTCCCTCCGTTCTTGGTGTTTCGGATTTCTACTTCCTCTTCCCCTTCTGTCGCTCGACGATCCCGCTCACCTTGGCAGGCAGCCCGAACAAGCGGATGAAGCCGATTGCATCGGTTGAGTCGTATTCATCGCCCATGGTAAAGCTGGCCAAGTCGGGCATGTAAAGGGAGAAGGGGCTCCTGCATCCGACCACGCGGCAGTTGCCCTTGTACAGCTTGACCCGCACCGTGCCGCTCACGTTCTTCTGCGTCGTGTTGAAGAACGCATCCAGAGCCTGGCGCAACGGTGCGTACCAGAGACCGTAGTAGACCAGCTCCGCGTAGCGCAGGGCGACTTCCTGCTTGTAGTGGAACGTGTCGCGATCCAGGCAGACGTGCTCGAGCGACTGGTGGGCGGCGTACAGGATCGTACCCGCCGGCGTCTCGTACACGCCGCGGGACTTCATGCCCACTAGGCGGTTCTCGACGATATCGACCTGCCCGATGGCGTGCCTGCCGCCCAGCTCGTTGAGCTTCTCGATGATCTTGACACCGTCCATCGCCCGGCCGTTGAGCCCCACGGGCACGCCGGCCTCGAAGTCGATCTCGACGTAAGCGGCCTTGTTCGGCGCCTTCTCGATCGGCACGCTCATGACCAGCATCTGGTCCTTGGGCTCGTTCCAGGTGCTCTCCAGCTCGGCGCCCTCGTGGGAGATGTGCCAGAGATTGCGGTCCCGGGAGTAGATCTTCTTCTTGGTCTGATCGACGGGGATGCCCCGGGCGCTGGCGTACTCCACGGCCGCCTCGCGGCTGCGGAGCTTGAACCGGGGGTCTTTCCAGGGGGCGATAATCTTGAGCTTGGGATCGAGGGCCATAACGGTGACCTCGAAGCGCACCTGGTCGTTGCCCTTGCCCGTTGCCCCGTGGGCGACGGCGTCGGCCCCGAACTCGTGGGCAACCTTGACCTGCTCCTTGGCGATCAGCGGGCGGGCGATAGAAGTACCCAGTAGGTACCGGCCCTCGTAGACCGCCCCGCTCTTGAGCATCGGCCAAAGGAAATCGCTGACGAACTCCGACCGCAAATCGCGAATCACGCACTCGCTCGCCCCGCTGTTGAGGGCCTTCTTGCGGACCGCCTTGAGTTCATCCCCCTGACCCAGCTCGGCCGCGAAGGCGATGACCTCGCAACCGTAGTTCTCGCGGATCCAGGGCAGAATGACGCTGGTATCGAGACCACCGGAATACGCAAGAACGACTTTCTTAGGATTCTGTGCCATTTTGATGTTCCTCTTCCATCGGATCCCGTGAAAGCGGGGATTATCCGCTCCTCGCCCGCACATGTCCAGCAGCGTGCCCCCGAAGCGTCGCCCCGCAGGTTCCACGATCAGAGCGGCACGGCCTGCATCGGACGACAGTCACGCTGCCTGGCCGGTACCTTCCACGGCTTGCGTCCCCCCACCATGCACCAGAGATGGTACTTGACGAACACGTCCGCGTTCACGTAGCCGATCTCCTTGAGCCAGCGGACTTGATCCATGAACGGCTCGTGCAGATCATCGCCCTTGGTCTTCGGCCGGTCGAAACGCTCAACGTTGCGGCGTCGCCAGTTCCTGAAGTGCTCCCCCCACTGCCGGGCGTGCCCTTGCAGTTCGGGCGGCACATGGGGCATCTGCTCGTCCACGTACCGTACCCACACGTTCAGACTCCCGAGGTACGCGTCCAGGTCCAAACCCTTCATCTCGTCGGTGTTGAGCAACCAGCCGCCCTCGGCGAGGAGATCGAAACTGCGGGCATAGACCGCCCTTTTCTCGTCGGGCTCGAGGTGGTGAATGGCGGACATGGAGAAGATGACGTCCACAGGTGCCGACACGCGGCTAACCCAGTCTTCTTCCATCGGCGAGAGCACGTAGGTCACCTGGCCCCCGAACCTCGCCAGCCGTCGCCGGGCGGTCGCCAGAAACGCCTCCGATGAATCCACCCAGTAACATGAGGCACGCGGGCACACGGTCAGCATCCGCTCCAGCAACCGACCACTGCCCGCACCAAGGTCAATCACCCGCGGGCCTGCCAGCGAGACCAGATCCACCTGGCGAATCATCTCCTGCTGCAGGAACTCGTACATGGGCACGAGGAAGGGGGCCATTTGGTCGTAATCCTCGGCCATCTGGGCGAAACGTCGCCTGTCCACTGATTGCATGCCTATACCTCCTTTGGAGTCCGAAATCGAAGCGTCAAGGCGGCACTAGCGGCCGAGACGCTCAACGAGGTGAAGTCGAATCGTGGCGATTGGGGCGGGAATGCCGGTCCAGATCTGGAATTGGGCGGCGGCCTGATTGACGAACATCGCGACGCCGTCGATGATGCGGCAACCGCACTCTCGGGCATCGCGGAGCAACCGGGTTTCGATCGGATTGTAGATCGTGTCAAACACGACCATGTTGCCCGAGCGCGGACCACCGGGCAGCGGCGAGTCGTCCACCTTTGGCCACATTCCGATACTGGTGCAGTTCACGACCACGTCGGCCTCGAGCCGGGCGCGATCCTCCCACGGCCGTGCGGTGGCCTGGAATTCGTCAGCCAGTCCGCGGGCCTTGTCGGCGGTGCGGTTGCAGATCGTCACCCGGCAACCAGCGTCGCGCAGACCGGCCACAATTGCCCGGCTCGCTCCGCCGGCGCCCAGGACGACCACGGCGGCATCGCCAAGATCGCCCCTCCCGGCCAGGCCGGCCATCAGGGCGTCCATCGCCCCCCGGTAGTCGGTGTTGTAGGCCGAGACTCGGGCGTCGGAGCCGTCCGGTTTCGTGCCTTTCTCCACAGACAGCGTATTGGCCGCTCCGATCCGGCGAGCCAGCGGCTCGATGTGGCCGCCGCGTTCCTCAACGTAGCGCAGCAGATTCTGCTTGTGTGGAATGGTCACGCTGCAACCCCGCAGGTCCAGCCATGGCCGGCGCAGGCACCCGTCGACGAAGGCCCTGAAGTCGGCGTAGTCCGGCTCGACCCGCATGGGCAGGTAGACGCCGTTGTGGCCAACCTCGCCGAACGCCGCGTTCATGATTGCCGGACTCATCGAGTGTGCCACCGGGCAGCCGATGACGCCGTAGACACGGGTCTCGGCGTTGAGTGCGCCCCAGCGGTACGTCTCGCGCAGCTGCGAAACCGGCATCTGGCCGGGAGCGCTCTCCTGCCCCGCTTCCAAGACTGCAAACGTCAACGCCGCCCCCCACTTGCGGGCCAGAACGCGGGTGAGTATCCCAGCCTCACCCATGGACAGGGCGATGGTCGGGCGCACAGCGGCAGACGCCCGCAGGGCCTCGAGCATGAGCAGCGAATCGGTAATCTTGTTTGCCTTGCACGCCAACTTGACAACATGGGCCGGCTCACGAGCGATGTCGGCGAGAATCGATGCCGGGCCGTCGGGGGTCCTCTCGAAGTCGTGCTTGGACAGGATGAGCCGGGCGCGCGGGCGGCCGCTATCGGCATTCACATCACAGACCAGGCCGATCTTCTGGCGGATACTGGCACTCCGCCGCCAGGCCTCATACTCGAAGTCCAGGTAATGAGCGCCGCACAGCCCGGCCAGTTCCATGAGGCTCACCCGCCGCGATTCGTCGCCTTCCCACCGGCCACCCTCCTCGGCCGGTCTGCAGGTGACGATGATCTCGCCCGGAAATGAACGGGCGGCGTCCATCAGGCCGCGGACCGACGCCAGGTCGTGATCCAGAAGGTAGTCCAGTCGCAGTTCGATCATGTCAGCATGAGCAGCGGTTGCGGCCCGGATGTCGGCGGCCATGCGCTCATACGTATTCGCTGTCAACGGAACGCAGAGCTTTGTTGTCATGGGGTCACCTGCTGACTTCTTTTCCCCGGTCAACGTTGTCTCCGCCTGACCGAGGAGGCCACTTCATCCGGTATGGTCGCTGGATGCTATCGTCAACACCCGGGCCGCTGTAGATCCCGCTGTCAGTCCTTGGCGGCCGCGGGCGGACTAAGCGCCTTGGCAAGCCCCCTGACGACCCGGTTGACGGCATTGAGGAACGCCAGAGCGCTGGCTTCGATCACATCGGTGGACCGGCCGCGCCCGCGATACGATTTGCCGCGGGCCACGAGTTCCAGCTGGACTTCGCCCTGGGCGTCGCGCCCACCAGTCAAGGCGTGCAGGTCATACTCCTTGAGCACCGCATCCACGCCGGTCATGCGCAGGATACAGGTGAACGCGGCGTCGATCGGCCCGTCACCGGTGGCGGCGTCGGTCACAACCTCGTCGTTCTGGTGGTTCTTCAGACGAACGGTCGCGGTTGGCACGACGCCGGTTCCGCCAGTCGTCTGCAGGGCGACCAGTTCCCAAGCCCGGCCATCGTCGGCTTCGTCCAGGATCTGGCGGACAATCGCCTCCAGATCCTCGTCGAAGACCTCCTTCTTGCGGTCGGCCAAGCTCTTGAACTGGGCAAACACCTGATCCAGCCGGCTGTCGTCCAGATCAAAACCCAACTGCATCAGCCGCTCGCGGAGCGCATGCCGGCCAGAATGCTTGCCGAGCACCAACGTCGAGGCGGTAATGCCCACGTCCTCAGGATTCATGATTTCGTAGGTGGACCGGTGAGCGAGCATACCATGCTGATGGATGCCGGCTTCATGGGCAAACGCGTTCTCCCCGACGATGGCCTTGTTCCGCTGGACATGCAGGCCGGTCAATGCACTTACCAGGCGGGACAGCGGATACAGCCGCTTGGTGTTGATCCGTGTCTGACACCGGAAGACGTCGGCCCGGGTGCGGATGGCCATGACGACTTCTTCCAGACTCGCATTCCCCGCCCGTTCGCCGATGCCGTTGATGGTGCACTCGACCTGCCGAGCACCCGCCCGAACGGCCGCCAGCGAGTTGGCCACCGCCAAACCCAGATCGTTGTGGCAGTGGACGCTGATGACCGCCTTGCTGATGCTCTTCACGTTGGCGAAGAGATACTTGATGATGTCCTCGAAGTGATCGGGGGTCGAATAGCCTACAGTGTCGGGGATGTTCACCGTCGTCGCCCCGGCCTCGATGACGGCTTCGACGACCTCGGCCAGAAAGGGCAACTCGGTCCGGGACGCATCTTCCGGCGAGAATTCGACGTCGTCGACGAAGCCTTTGGCCAGCTTTACGCCTTCGACGCTCAGCTTGATGATCTCCTTCTCGGCTCGCTTCAGCTTGTACTGGCGGTGAATGGCCGAGGTCGCACAGAAAGCGTGGATGCGCGGCTTGGCCGCACCCTTGACTGCCTCCGCGGCCCGAACGATGTCTTTCTCCGTACAGCGGGCCAGTCCCGCGACCGCGCTGTTCCTGATCACGCCGGCGATCTGCCGGACGGCCTCGAAGTCGTCGGGCGAGGTGATGGGAAAACCGGCTTCGATGACGTCCACGTTAAGGAGCTCGAGCTGCTTGGCGATCTCCAGCTTCTGAGTGGTGTTCAACGACGCTCCCGGAGACTGCTCCCCGTCCCGGAGCGTGGTATCGAAGATGCGGATCATGGGCCGATCTTTCGTTCCCGACGGCTCGCTCGCGCTCATGGCCTGTCTACCTCCAACTCCCTTAGGCGTACACGTTACCCCGGGTCCACCGGGGTTACCAGCCCACCGGTCACCCGGCGAGGCGGCAGTTGAACTCACCAACGAAAAAAGCCCCACGCTTGGTTGCGTAGGGCTTCTCGATTCCAGCTTCTTCTTTCGGTCAGCCGGCCGAAGACCCTACGCGCAGACCAACAAGCAGCAGGCCAAGGGCGAGCCCCAGCTCTGCTGCCCCGCTCACGCGCAAGGTCGAGTTATAGGCCGAAACCGACATCATACTGGGGATCATATCGGCTCGAGCCACGCTTGTCAACAAGTGAATTCGTGTTTTCCGGGCCGGGTAGCGGCTGGCCAAGCTCTGGTGTATCCTGCCCACGGGAACGGACAGCTGCTGTCTGGGCTCGTCCGGCCCCTCAACCACGATCCTTCGAGGTGTCTATGAAACCCAGTGTGTTTGTGATGGCGGTGGCCATGACCCTGGCCGCGGGACTCCAACTGCGGGCCGAGCCCCCTTCGCATGCCCGATTGCAGGCCGTGCCCTTCACCCAAGTCCAGATCCAGGACGAGTTCTGGCTGCCGCGGATCGAAACCAACCGGAAGGTCACCCTGCCCCATAACATCAAACTGTGCGAGGACACCAAACGAATCGACAACTTCGCCGTCGCCGGCAAGAGAAAGGAGGGCAAGTTCGAGGGAATCTACTACAACGACTCCGACGTCTACAAGGTCATCGAAGGCGCCGCCTACACACTGGCTCTGCACCCCGACAAGGAGTTGGAGGCCAAGACCGATGAGATCATCGACCTCATCACCTCGGCTCAGCAGCCGGACGGCTACCTGAACACCTACTACACGCTGGTTGAGCCCGGCAAGCGATGGACCGACCTGCCGGTCAAGCATGAGCTGTACTGTGCCGGCCACATGTTCGAGGCGGCGGTGGCCTATTGCCAGGCGACCGGCAAGCGCAAGTTCCTCGAGGCCTCCTGTCGCATGGCCGATCATATCGACGATGTGTTCGGACCGGGCAAGCTGATTGGCTACTCGGGCCACGAGGAGATCGAACTGGCCCTGGTCAAGCTCTACCGTGCCACCGGCAACGAGAAGTACCGGAAGCTGGCGGAGAGGTTCGTCGCCATCCGCGGCCAGGAGCGCAACCCGAAGGAGGAGTACCGCCAGGCCCATCTGCCGGTCAAGGAGCAGAGAGAAATCGTGGGGCATGCGGTACGGGCCATGTACCTGTACAGCGGCGTGGCCGACATCGCCGCGATGACCGGCGACCAGGGCTACAACGATGCCATGGAGCGGCTTTGGCAGAACGTCACTGGCCGCAAGATGTACCTGACAGGCGGCATCGGGGCCGAGGCCCGCAACGAGGGTTTCTCCGCCGACTTTGACCTGCCCAACGACTCCGCCTACGCCGAGACCTGCGCCGCGATCGGCATGTGCTATTGGAACCACCGTCTGCTGCTGCTGCATGCCGACGGGCGGTTCACCGACATCCTCGAGCGGGTCATGTACAACGGGGCCCTGGCCGGCGTCTCGCTGGGCGGCGACCGGTTCTTCTACGTGAACCCGCTGGCCAGCCGCGGCGGGCACCATCGCCAAGCGTGGTTCGGCACCGCCTGCTGCCCGAGCAACGTGGTTCGCTGGCTGCCCTCGCTGGGCGGGTACATCTATGCCCAGAACGACAAGGGCGTTTGGGTCAATCTCTATGTGGCCAGCACCGCCAAGATGACGCTGGCGGGCAACGAGGTGAGGCTGGTCCAGGAGACCCAGTATCCCTGGTCCGGTCAGGTCAAGATCAAGCTGGAGACGGCCAAGCCCACCAGCTTCAGCGTGAATCTGCACATCCCCGCGTGGTGCGAGGCCTTCGCAGTCAGCGTGAACGGAGGGGAGATTGCCGGGGTGAAGCCGGAAAAGGGCTACCTGCCCCTCTGCCGGGAGTTCAAGAGCGGGGACGTGATCGACCTCAATCTGGCCATGCCGGCGCGGCGAGTGGAGTCGGACCCGCGGATCAAGGGCAACGTCGGGCGGGTAGCCATCGAGCGCGGCCCGCTGGTCTACTGCCTCGAGGGCACGGACAACGCCGGCAGAGTCCGCAACGCGGCACTTCCCCGAGAAGCCAAGTTGACCGAGAAGCTGGAGCCGAAGCTGCTCGACGGGGTGGTGGTGATTACCGCGGATGCGCTGGCGGCCGGCCGGGCCGACTGGGGTGGGGCGCTGTACGGCAAAGCGAGCGAGGCCGCCAAGGCGAAGCTGACCGCGGTGCCGTACTACGCTTGGGACAACCGCGAGCCGGGCGAAATGGTCGTCTGGATCCCCGAGGCCACCGGCTTGGCCGAGGCGTCGCTTCCGCCGACCAAGGCAACCCGGGCCAAGGTCATCGCCTCCCGATGCTGGGAACGTGACACGGTCGCCGCGGTGAATGACGGGGCCATGCCGGCGCACTCGAACGACACCGGCGCCCCGCGGTTCACCTGGTGGCCGAATAAGGGCACTCAGGAGTGGATCGAGTACCGCTTCGAGCGCCCCGAGATGGTCTCCTCCGCCGAGGTGTACTGGTTCGATGACTCGACCACCCAGGGAGGCTGCCGCGTGCCGAAGTCCTGGAAGCTGCTCTGGAAAAAGGGCGACCAGTGGGAACCAGTGCAGGCCCCGGCGGGATTCCCGGTCCAGCGCGACCAGTTCAACCGGGTGACGTTCACTCCGGTACCTACGATGACGCTCCGGATCGAGGTCCAACTCCAGGATGGGATGAGCGGGGGGATTCTGGAGTGGCGAGTACCGTAGCAGCGGATCGCGCGTGCGTCGTCCCGCCGATCTCCTGTGAGGGCGAGACCTCGCCCCTCTCACAAGGCCGATGAGACACCGAGCAGGCAATCATGAAGACAAGATACACTGCATCCAGCGAGGAACGCCCATGACTCCGGCGATCGCAACCCAACGCAACCCCTGGGCCTGGATCCCGTCGCTGTACTTCGTCCAGGGCATTCCGTACGTCATGGCCAACGTGGTTTCGGTCATCCTGTACAAGCGGCTGGGAATCTCCAACACGGACATTGCCCTGTACACGAGCTGGCTCTACCTGCCCTGGGCCCTCAAACCGCTGTGGAGTCCCTTTGTGGACATGTTCGGAACCAAGCGGCGGTGGGTGCTGGCGATGCAGATCCTCCTGGGCGCACTCCTCGCCTGCGTGGCCCTTACCATCCCGATGCCCAGGTTCTTCCAGTACACGCTCGCTTTCTTCTGGCTGCTGGCCTTCAGCTCGGCGACCTATGACATCGCGGCCGACGGATTCTATATGCTTGGCCTTCAACAGCATCAGCAGGCCGCCTTCGTGGGCGTACGCAGCACGTTCTATCGTATCGCGACCATTGCCTCCCAGGGCCTGCTGGTGATTCTGGCCGGGGCGATTGAAAGCCACAGCGGTCTGCCACCGGTGGAGTTCCAGGTCATGGCCAGGACACAAGTGGCCGCAACGACTTCCACGCCGACTACGCCGCCGAGTCCCGCCGCCGACGACGGTCCGGTCCACATCGTCGTCGAATCGGCCCGCGTGGAAATGGGCTTGACGCCGCCGGACAAGGCCGTGCTCCAGGAGCTTCTGCAACAGGCCCGGTCGAGCAACATCGAGAACGGTTTCTGCCCAGCCCCGCAAACCGGCGGGAAACAGGAGCCCTCCTTCTGGACTCGACGCGTGGCAACGCCGCTCAAGGAATCACTGAAGAAGCACTTCGGTGACCCGCGCAAGAGCACCGACAAGCGAGCCGGAAGCCTCGCCACGGCGACCATTCGCCTTTCGGGGCCACCGCAACCGGGCCAGACCGTCGCGGTCGTGGTCAGCCGAACCAGAGGTGACGAGAATATCGAGGCGATCGAAGGGGCACGGCTGGCATTCACCGACCAGAACTGGAACCGGCCGGCGCGGGTCGTCCTCCAGGTCGATCCCAAGCTGGACAAGGAGGTGACCACCACGTTCCAGGCCTCCGCCGGGAACATCCCGTTGGCATGGAGCACAGTATTCGCGGTTCTGGCGGCGGTGTTTGTGGCCTTTTGCATCTACCACCGGTTCATCCTGCCCTATCCCGCGGCCGACCGGCCCTCCCTGTCCACAACCGAAAGCAGTCCGCTCGGGGAGTTCTTCCGTACTTTCGCGCTGTTCTTCCAGAAGAAGCGAATCTTGGCTGCGATTCTCTTTCTTCTGTTCTTCCGATTCGCCGAAGCCCAGCTGGTCAAGATGGTCTCCCCCTTCCTGCTCGACGGCCGCGAGGTGGGCGGCCTGGGCCTGACCACAAGCGAGGTTGGCGTGGCCTACGGAACGGTAGGGATTGCCGCCCTGACGGTCGGCGGTCTGCTCGGAGGGTATGTCATCTACCGGGAGGGTCTGCGCTTCTGGCTCTGGCCCATGGTGCTCATCATGCACCTGCCGGATCTGGCGTTCGTCTACCTTTCCTACGCCCAGCCGGAGAACATGTACCTGATCAGTGCCGCGGTCGCAACCGAGCAGTTCGGGTATGGCTTCGGCTTCACCGCCTACATGATGTTCATGATCCTGCTGGCCGAGGGGGAACACAAGACCGCCCACTACGCGATCTGTACCGGCTTCATGGCACTGGGCATGATGATCCCGGGCATGTACAGCGGCTGGCTCCAGGAGACCATCGGCTACCAGCACTTCTTCGTCTGGGTCCTGTTGTCGACCATCCCGGGTTTCCTGGTCGCCGCCCTGGTCAAGATCCCGTCCGACTTCGGGCGTAAGAAGCAGGCGGCGTAGGTCCTCGGCCAAACCGATACGGCGCGTGGCGACGGAGGATTTCGGCGCGCGTCGTCGGGCCGCCTTTCGGTTTTCGGCCTTCTCTCCACTACTCCCCTACTCCGCTTTCCGTCCTCCGCCCAACCCGAAAACAAGACCGAGAAGCCCCCTTGGCACCCCGGCGAGCGGCTGGCGTCAACCTGCAGAACTGGAGAACCCTCCAAACCGGGGTAGGTGTAACAAGGGGGCGGTAGTATAATGGTGGAAAACGACCCGGCCGCGTAACCGGGCAAGGTCACATGGGAAATCGGATAAGCAGTACCGGTTCATCTCCTTGGGTCCATAACCGAACAGGAGGATATCCTCATGTACCCGAGAATCCGTAGATCCTCTGCGGCGGCCTTGCTGTGCCTGGGGCTGCTCACCTTCGCGGTGGGCGGGCCTACGTGCTGGCCGTCACCCACCAGCTGGAACCAGAAGACGGTCACGTTCCCGGCTTATTCATTCCCGGTCGGCGAACCGAGCTACTGGTTCGACCTGACCGAGTGGACGCGGCCCGACCGACCCACGACCTTCACCGTCGATTTCACCACCACCAAGTCCCTCGATTTCGTCAACGACGCCAACGGCGACGGCACCTACAATCCCGAGGAACTGGATGATGTGCGCGCGTGGGCCATGCTCCAGAACGGCCACGGCGGGGGGACGACCAGTTACCTGCCGATGAAACTGAAGTTCATTTCGTACCATAAATACCAGGCAACGCTTGTGGGCCTGGCTCCCGACTTTGCCACTGGACAAGGGTCACCTGCCAAATGGAAGGTCCGAGTGGACAAACGATACCATGGCGACCCGGACCTCGACTTTACCATGGAGGTCAACTGCCAGGTCACGTTCACGCCGTGGGGACAGCTTTGACCGTTGCTCGCATTTCGAGCACCCTGGATGCGCCGCGAACCCCCGCATCTCGCCCCCCATGTGGCCGTACGCGCGAAGCACCCTTGTGCGAACCTGAGCAGAGATACCGAGTACTGAGCCAACGCCTGAGGGCTGAATAATCGCTGACTGAGCAGCCGCTGGCCCATGGGCGGCGGTAGGAGGATCAGTGCGGCCGCTGCCGCAACCGGGATCGTGCCCACCGCGTCGGTCGTCATTCGCGACCGCGTCCGGGTAGAGAACGCCACTCTTTGCGGCATCCGCCGCCATCATCGCATTGGGCAAACCCTACACCGTCAGAAACGCCGGGATAGTAGTGAGGCAATCCCCGTCTCGCTCGCCCTCCAAGCGATCACCTGCCCGATGGGCCTGGAGAATCCTCGGCCACCGGATTGCGGGAAACAGACCGCGCGGGCGCCCCGAACATGATCAGCTGTTCTGCCCCCTCCCGAAAAAAACAACGACCATGGCCGTTTCCGGCCTCTTGCCGGAAACACTCTACAGGCGACAACGCAGGAGCGGCCGTACAGATGATCTGCACAACGATGGAGAGTCTGAGGCCCGCGTTGAATTCCATCAGCCCTGTCGGCACAATGGTACTTGGGAGAATCACCGGAAAACGACACAGCCGCGGGACTGGCCGCCCATGAAGTCCTTCCGCAGCGGTGATCCGCTGCTGAGCGGGGGAGCCCCTGGCCGCGCCAAAGGCTGGGGGCACTTTTCTGCCCCTCGGTATTACATAATAGCACCGTGCTCAGCCTGCGCCGTCTTGCCAGACAGTCCCTTACGGCGTAGATGGGTGACTTCGCCTGTAACCGCTGAAAACTCGCCTTGGCTTCCCTTGGCGCCGAGCCTCCGGCGGAATCCAAGGTGACAGCCGTCTTCGCGGCATCCAGAGCAGGAGAGCGTGGTCGTTTCGATATCGACCAACAGAAGGGAGAGCCTGCTTGGGAAGTTCATTGGATCGCCTTGGCCAGGAGGATGACCTCCCGGCCGAGGAAGATGTCGGGCTCGTAGACCTGCCGGCCGGTTTCGGTCATGCCCATGGACCGGTAGAAGGCGGCGGAGCTGTCCACGAGGGCGGCCACAGTGGCTTCGCGATGGCCGGCGGCACATATCAGGTTGACGCCAGCGTCGAACAGGGCCTTGCCAACGCCTCGCCGGTGATAGCGAGGGTGAACGTAAAGCCGGGCGATCTCGTTGTCCTTGACCGCGACCACACCCAGAATCACACCCTTCTCGCGAGCAACCAGGTGCGGGCGGCTCCTGGATTCCTCGCCAACCGTCTCGACCGACGAACGCTCATCAACCAGAAATGCGGTCTGCGCCGCGGTAAAATGCTCGCGCTCGGCCAGCCAGCGGAAGCAAGCCTTGAGCAGGTCGCTCACTTCGGGAATATCCTCGGCTCTCATGCTCTCGATCAGCATGATGGTCGGTCCTTGTCAAGCACCCGGCACCACGGCAGGCAATACTCAAGGCGACAGAAGGAACACCTCGACACTGCGCGGAGCAACCTGTCCTCGAAGTACCCACGATCCGCCCTCGTCTTGATTCGCGACAGCCCGACCGCTCCACAGGCTTCGAACCTGACCAGAGTGGGGCAGACGGAGAAGATCACCTTTCACGTCCGTGTACCGCCCGTTGTAGACCGTGAGAATCGTCTCCGACGAAGTGGTAAACCGATTGGCGTAGACACCCTCGACAAGAGTGGGCACGAGCGGCTCGCAGTCCGACGAACGGAAGGTCGCCGCGTGATCGCTCAGGATCCGGCGGGCGCGCCGGGCAGTCTCCTGGAAGCCGGGCGCATACCACGAGTCGCCGCGGCCTTTGAGCCAGATACCCAGGCCGTGGAACAGGCAGCGGTGCAAGTCGTCCTCGGTGACGGGTACCGGGCGGATGCCTTGGCTGACCATCTCGATGGGTACAACCTCGGGGAACACGAACCGCGACAGGGGCAACCGGGCTACATGGCGAGCGGAATCCTCGCCGGACATGCCGTAGTCAAAGGCTCCATCCACCAGGCCCATGGTCGCGTCGCACGGCAACTGCTCGATGTAAATAGCCGTTCGCAGGCCGCGGCGATCGAGGGCGGAGCGGATCTCGGCGAGCATGGCCTGTTCCTCGACCAGGGGATTGGACGGAACGGAGTGGCCGTGCTCGGATGACCAGCAGGCCTTTGCGGCATCGGCGAAACCGAACTCATCCACATAGACGGCGTCCGCCCCGGTGTCGGCGGCTACGTGGGCAATGGCCTGGGAGAGCTCGTGCCTCCAGGCGGCCACGCCGGGGCAAGCGTAGAACTCCATCTCGCCGGGCCACCACATCAGTTTTTGCTGGGCGTCGAGGATCTGCCAGGCGGGCAGGGCCCGAGCCGCCAGTGGCGCCCGCCGATCGATCAGGTACCCCTCGAAATACAGGCCGACCTGGACGCCCCGCTGGTGAGCCGCCTCGACGGCCTCGCCCAGCCTCGCCAGCCCGCCCAAATCGTTGGTGCGGTACTCCCCGACTCTGCCCGTCTTCTCGTGATAGGCCCAACCGGAGATATCGATCATGTCGACGCCGCCAAAGCAGCGGATGGATTCGTTGACCAGGGACTGTGTCCTGTACCTGGAGGCGTGAACATCGAACAGGTAGTCTGTGCCACCCAGGGGGTAGTCCCGGCGGCAGTAGAACAGACGACCGAAGCCGCCAGCGCGCCGATTCTCAACCAGGGCTCGGATCGAGTGGCGATACACATCGTAGGCGTCGTGCCAATCGCCGAGATGAGTCAAGAGGATGCAAGGGGGAAGCGTGACCTTCCCGTTGGCCGGAACTGGCATTCGGGGGTACTCGACCGACATGGCCGTCGCGTCTGCATCCTGGCTGAAATGAAACGTCTTGGGCAGCAGGGAAGCATCCTCGATCGCAAGTCCGATCCCCCCGCCGTCGGTCGGGCTGAAGAGGTCCATCAACTGCAGCGGGAACGCCCCACCGTAAAGCTGATCAACCCGCACAGGGCGATGGTCCAGGACGGTGCTCCGCGTACCTAGGAGATACCATCGCTCCTCGGGATTGGTGGAAATGCGGCAGCCGGCCAGGCGCGGACAACAAACGGTGATATTCCGAGGTGGGGCGACCGGGCTGGACAGCGCAGGCGTCAGGCGGATCCGGCCGTCATCGGTTGCCTCCAGCCGCAGGTTCACCTCAAAACCAGTATCCGCGCCATCCGTCGCCCATGCGAGTTCGGTCACAGTGCCGGCTTCCCGGCGGCTGATGCGGCCTCCACGATAATGCAGGGCGAGCAGCTGTCCCTTGTCGTCGCGGATCTCCAGCAGGGTAGCGGGCGATAGGCATGACGCGATCACCTCCCGCTGTAGCGGCACGATCTCGAGGCGACGGATGCTGAGACCAGCCTGCACGTCGGCGACCAGGTCCAGCCAGGCATTCCGAATGAACAACGTGTCTGCTTCGAGCCGCGCAGACGTCTCGGTCGTGGCCGGGGCCGGAAGGCTCAAAGGCCGACGTGCCGGGGCAGCGTCCACCGGATGCAGGGCCGGGTGATTCGGCGGGCGAACACTCGCGGCCAGCAGAAAGACCTGACCAGCGGTCATGCGATCTTCGATCTCAATGCGGATCAGGGTGTGATCGGGGTCGAGGGGAACAACGTATGCTTCGGGGACCGTCTTCACCGAAGCCTCGCGCCGGGTGAGCGACCAGGGCATGGCCGAGCGTCGCGAACCATCATCGTAGTACGAGTGGACGACCAGTTCATGAGGGGAGACGATCGGCCCTCGCGAACGCACCGATCCGGTGCCTGGCCAGGGGGAACCTGTGCCGAAGACGCGGCTCGCCAGGAGCAAGGCCAGTTCGCATCCTCGCCAATGACCTTCCAGTACGAGACTGTGGCTTGCGTCAACGGCGGTGGCAACGGCTGCCCGAGCTGCCGAGCCCAGGCGGAACTGAGCACCACCCTGTTCGAAGATCATCCCGTCAGACCACAAGCAACGCAGGCCGAGAGCACGAGACAGCCAGCCCTGGTTGACCGGCTGACCAACTGCCAACCCGATCGGCAGCCAAGCACCCGCGGCCACCCGCGACGCCGCAGGAGAGGCTGGCGGCCAAGCCGTTGCCGGGGCGGGCGCAAGGTCCGTCGACGTGGCTCGCGGATCGGCGGCAAGGAAGGCTATCCGGCGGAGTCTGAATGTCGCCGGTCCCCGCGTGCCGCGCAGGACGATGCTGACTCGTGCCACGCGGTCGGACTTGAGCAGGCCGGTGAGGTTGACGAGATGCAGCCCCCCCGTTGCCGGGAGGTCGATTCGGGTGCGGCCGCCGCTGGCCAGGGGGTTTTCCGGATTGAGGGCGCCAGGGGTGATCGGCCCCGTGGAGTCATCGCTGAGGAGGATGTCGACTTCGGGCTCCGGTCCCTGAAGCTCGTAATCCACGGCAAGCCAGGGAAACGCCTCGATCCAGACCGGGCACGTGGTCCGGGTCCAGGCCATGGCCTTGCCCGCAGCCGAAATGGAGAAGACTCCTCCTCGGTCGCCGAACGCGGCGCCGGACTGGTGGTCGGGGCTGTGAACGAGCCACGGTTCCAACCGCCAGGCTTCGCTGCTGCTGAAGCGGGCCTCCCAACCCACTTCGACCAACGAACGCCCATAATCCGCCGAGGCTGTCGGAATAACGGACATCCACAGAGCGGCGGCAAGGAACGGCAGCATGAAAACCTTCCTGATCCACGGACTAGTCGTGCCGGCAACGGCAGGCGGTCATTGAATGTCGGCATGGTACTCCTGGAGTGACTTGACTCCACCTCTGCCGCGACGACGAGCAGCGATGCCCTCAGCCGAGGCCAGCGCAGCGCTGATCGTGGTGATGTACGGTATCTTGTGCTTGATCGCTGACTTGCGTATGTAGGAGTCGTCACGCTGACTCTGCTCACCCGCCGGTGTATTGATCACCAGCTGAATCTCCCGGTTGGTAATCGCGTCCAGAATATGGGGCCGGCCTTCCTTGAGCTTCCGAATAGGCTCGGCTTTAACACCGTTGGCGGTCAGGAACATCTGCGTCCCCTCGGTGGACAGGATACGGAAGCCAAGCTCCTGGAACCGCCTGGCGGCGGGCAAGATGGCCGGCTGATCGTCACGGTTGACCGAAATCAGCACCGTACCCTCGGTGGGCAGGGTCTGCTTGGCAGCGTCCTCGGCCTTGTAGAAAGCCAGGCCGAAACTGTCGGCCATGCCCAGGACCTCGCCGGTCGAGCGCATTTCCGGCCCGAGCACTGGATCGACCTCCGGGAACATGAGGAACGGGAACACCGCCTCCTTGACACCGAAGTGGCGGATCGTACCCCCCTTCAGACCGAGGTCGGCCAACTTCCTGCCGAGCATGAGCTGGGTGGCGTGGCGGGCCATCGGTATGTTGCAGACCTTCGAGACCAACGGCACGGTCCGCGACGCCCGAGGGTTGGCCTCCAGGACATAGACCACGTCCCTGGCAATCGCGTACTGCATGTTCATCAGGCCGACCACGCCGAGTTCGCGAGCGATCCGCCGGGTGTAGTCCTCGATCGTACGAAGGTGATTCTCCGGGATGCTGATCGGCGGGATCACGCACGCGGAATCGCCGGAGTGAATCCCGGCCTGCTCGATGTGCTCCATGATCGCGGGCACGAGCACATCCCTGCCGTCCGAAACCGCGTCCGCCTCGGCCTCGGTCGCGTCCTGAAGGAACCGGTCGATGAGGATGGGCCGCTCCGGGGTGACATCGACGGCCGCGGCTACGTACTCGCGCAGCATCCGGTCGTTGTGAACGACCTTCATGCCCCGACCACCGAGCACGTAGGACGGGCGAACCATCAGCGGGTAGCCGATGCGGCCGGCAATGGCCAGAGCCTCATCCAGCGTGCTGGCCATTCCGGACTCGGCCATGGGGATGCCCATGCGGTCCATCATCTGGCGGAACAGGTCGCGGTCCTCGGCCAGATCGATCGTATCGGGGCTCGTGCCGAGGATGCGGACCCCTTCGGCGGCGAGTTCCTGGGCGATATTCAACGGGGTCTGACCGCCAAACTGGACGATCACACCCTCGGGCTTCTCCTTCCGGTAGATGCTCAGCACGTCTTCGACGGTCAGCGGCTCGAAGTAGAGCTTGTCCGAGGTATCGTAGTCGGTCGAAACGGTCTCCGGGTTGCAGTTGACCATGATGGTCTCGTAACCCAGATCGCGCAGGGCGAAAGCCGCGTGGACGCAACAGTAGTCGAACTCGATACCCTGGCCAATACGGTTCGGCCCACCACCAAGGACCATAACCTTCTTCCGACCGCTGACGGAGACTTCGTCGGGTGCGTTGTAGGTCGAGTAGTAATAGGCGGCGCTCTCCACCCCGCTGACCGGCACGGCCTGCCAGGTTTCGACCACGCCGAGCGCGAGCCGCCGCTTCCGAATGTCCGCTTCCGGTACGCCCAGCAACCCGGCGAGGTATCGGTCGGCGAAGCCGTCCTTCTTGGCCCGGGTCAGCAGGTCGTCGGGCAGAAGCCGGCCTTTGTACCGGAGGACTATCTCCTCGAGCTCGACCAGTTCCTTCATCTGCTGAATGAAGAAGGCTTTGATGTAGGTCAGCTCATGGAGCTGCTCGACCGTTGCCCCTTTCCGCAGGGCCTCGTACATGATGAACTGTCGCTCGCTGGACGGCTCGCGGAGCATGGCCAGGAGTTCGTCCAACGGGCGGCGATTGAAGTCCTTGGCGAAGCCCAGGCCGTAGCGGCCGTTTTCGAGGGATCGGATCGCCTTGAGCAGAGCTTCCTTGTAGGTCTTCCCGATGCTCATGACCTCGCCGACGGCCCGCATCTGGGTGCCAAGCCTGTCCTCAGCGTCGCGGAACTTCTCAAAGGCCCACCGGGCGAACTTGACCACGACATAATCGCCGGAGGGTGTGTACTTGTCGAGCGTGCCGTCGCGCCAGTACGGAATCTCGTCGAGAGTCAGTCCGGCCGCCAGCTTGGACGACACCAGGGCGATCGGGAAGCCGGTGGCCTTGGATGCCAAGGCCGAGGAACGCGAAGTGCGAGGGTTAATCTCAATCACCACAACCCGGCCGGTCTTGGGATCGTGGGCAAACTGAATATTGGTCCCACCGATGACCTGGATCGCCTCGACAATGTCGTAGGAGTGCTTCTGCAGTCGCTGCTGCAGTTCAGGGGCAATCGTCAGCATGGGAGCGGTGCAGTAGGAGTCACCGGTGTGCACGCCCATGGCGTCCACGTTCTCGATGAAGCAGACAGTGATCATCTGCCCCTTGGCATCCCGGACCACCTCGAGCTCCAGTTCCTCCCACCCGAGCACGGATTCCTCGACCAGGATCTGGCCGATCAGGCTGGCAACGATGCCACGGCTGGCGACAGTCCGCAGTTCCTCGACATTGTAGACCAGACCACCGCCGGTACCCCCCATGGTGTAGGCCGGTCGGATCACCACCGGGTAGCCGAGTTCAGCAGCCACCTTCTCGGCATCCTCGACCGAATAGACCGCGGTGCTCTTGGGCATGTCGATGCCGAGCTTGTTCATCGTGTTCTTGAAGGCGATGCGATCCTCGCCACGCTCGATGGCATCAGCCTGAACTCCGATGATCTGAACGCCGTACTTCTCCAGCACGCCGGCCTTGTCGAGTTCGGACGCCAGGTTCAGGCCGGTCTGGCCGCCGAGATTGGGCAAGAGGGCGTCGGGCCGCTCCTTGGCGATGATGTCGGTCATGGCTTCGAGGGTGAGCGGCTCGATATAGGTGGCGTCGGCCATGCCGGGATCGGTCATGATGGTGGCCGGATTCGAGTTGACCAGCACAATCTTGTAGCCCAGTCCGTGCAGAGCCTTGCATGCCTGGGTGCCTGAGTAGTCGAACTCGCAGGCCTGCCCAATGATGATGGGCCCCGAACCGATGATCATGACCTTGTGGATATCGCTCCGCTTGGGCATCAAAGCCGCTCCTTGTCTGCAGGACGTGAGACGCACCCTGGTTTCGTGCCGGAATACTAGCGGAAGCGACCCTGTTCGCCAATAGATCGCAAACCACCGGTCGCCTTCAGGGGCGAGAAACGCGGCGCAGACCTATCACTCTCCGGGCATACAAGGCCTCCCCTTCGGCAACGGACGCCGACATCGGCCAGATTGCTGCTCGGCCAAACGGACGGTCAGATCTTCGGGTACGCGTAGCCCTTACGCCGCGGACGCGACAGCAACTTGTTGGCCTCATCGTCGCCCACGAACTTCTCGGTCTTGGGGTCCCACTTCAGTCTGCGGCCGAGGTCGCGGCAGATGTTGACCAAATGGCAGACGCTGTTCGACCGGTGAGCGATCTCGACGTCGGCGTTCGGCCGCTTGCGGGTGCGAAGACATTCGAAGAAGTTGTCGAAGTGCCACTTGACCTCGCCGGGAACGTTGGCGGGCATGGTAGCGGGCTGGTCCTTGAGCAGTTCCGGGCGGTCGGTCAGGAAGGAGCCGCGGAGTATCTCGATCTTGCCTTTGTCGCCTATGAAGATCGCCCCGAGGTCGGCCAGGTCCCGCTTGGGGCCTTCAAGCTTGAGCAGCGTGCCGCTTTCGTACTTCAGGGTGACCTTGGCCTGGGGGCCGGAGCCCTCGGTCCACATCTCGACCGGGCCGGTGTAGTCGGTACCCAGGGCGCACTGGACCTGGTCAAGGGCGTGCGTTCCCCAGCCGCTGACGCCCCACGATTGTCCGCCGCCATCGTAGTCCCACCAGATGCCCCACTTGCCGTAGAGGTCGGGATGATACGGCCGGAGTGCGGTCTGATTGCACCACTGGTCCCAGTCCAGCCCTTCCGGTACCGGCTGGCCGGGTTGGTCTGTCCAACGGGTCGGCGGTTCGAAGTTGCAGGCAATGACGGTGTCAACCTTGCCGATGGCCCCCTCGCGGACCAACCTGCTGGCGTAAACATTCGACGGCTGGGACCGCTGCTGCGTGCCGACCTGAAGGACGCGGTTGAGTTTCCGAGCCGCCTTGACCAGGACCTGCCCCTCCTCGATGGTCAGAGTCAGTGGCTTCTCGGCATAGACGTCGAGACCAGCCTGCATGGCGTGCAGGCAGATCAGAGCTCGAGCGTGAGTGGTGGTCGGAACGAACACCGCATCGAGTTTCTCCTTCTCGAGCATCTTGCGGTAGTCCTGATACTTGTTCCACCGCTCGCCGCCGGGGACTGCTTTGGCGGCATCCTCCACCCTCCTCAGATAGCAGTCGGTCGCAGCCACAATCACCGCGTGGTCGGCCAGGTTCTCGCCGGCCATCAGATGCCGGCCACGGCCACCGGTACCGATGAAGCCCACGGCGAACTTGTCGTTCGGGCCCTTCCGGCCGGGAGCGGCCAGCACGCCGGACGGGATGAAATACGGGAAAGACACACCTGCCGCCGCCGCGGCCACCGAATTGCGGAGGAAATCACGACGTCTCATCGCGTCTAGCCCCTTTCGTCGACCAAGCCTCGGATCCAAAGGCCGGATTGCGACCAGCCCGGCGGCACCAGATGCACGCCAATTCATGCCCTCTACAGTACGCCAGGTCGACGAGATCCGCAATCTCAGAACTGGCCGAGTCACGGCGGACATGACCCGAATGGGCCGACTGGCAGGGACCCTGAATCCGAAGGCGACACGGCAGGAAGACCACGCCACCGATTGCCCGCCAAGCGGCCCAGTCCAACCGCGGGATGTAGGCCAAACGGAAGCCAACGCTATCTGCCTTGTGCAGGCCGCCGACTGCGGTCATACTATCCCCGTGGTGCGAACCACGACCTGCTATTGGCTGCCCCATGCCCTTCTTGTCACGACCCTTCTATCGGCTGTCGGAGGCCATATCGGCTGCCGCGATCAGGATGCCGGTCTGCCCGCCAAGCTGATCATCGCCGACACGGGGACCACTGAAGTCAACAAGGCCACCTGGGATCGGGCGATCGAGCTGTTCAAGCAGCGGCATCCGGATATGGATGCCGAGCGGCAGGTGCTCAAGGACGACGACTACACAACCTACGGTCTGCCCTCGCTGATGCGCAGCCGCCGGCCGCCGGACATCTACTTCGCCTGGGCGGGGTACTCCATTCAACGCGACGTCGGCGAAGGCGTGGCCCTGGACCTGACCTCGGCCCTGAGCGGCGATTGGCTGGCCACTTTCGACCCACGGGCCTTCACCGGCTCAACGCTGGAGGGACGGTACTACATGGTGCCGGACTCGATCGCCTTGTCCAACGTGATCTGGTACTGGCGGTCGATTCTCAGGCGTCAAGACATCGAGCCGCCACGAACCTGGCAGGCGTTCACCGACGCCTGCCGGCGATTGTCGGCCGCCGGGGTGTGCCCGATCGTGCACGGTAACCAGGCGGGCTGGCCGGCCGGCAATTGGGCGGCGCATCTGGTCGAGCAGTACGCCGGAGTGGAAATGTACCAGGCGGCCGGCGTGCGCGGCTCGATCGTGCACCTCAATCAGCGGCCCTTCGTGCGCGCCCTGCGGCTGCTTGAGGACCTGGCGGCCATGGGGACGTTCAATCGTGACATGAACACGATCAACGACGCCGAGGGCGCGGCTCGCTTCAGCGCCAAAGGGGGAGCATTCCACTTCAACGGCCAATGGCTGCTGCAGGACATCGAGGATCAGGACGACATCGGCTTCATCGGCGTGTTGCCGCTGCCCGACCTGCCAGCCGAGCCATACAGCGTCTTGGCCACGGCGTCGGGTTACTTGATCCACGCGCAATCCCCTCGCCGCGAAATGGCAATCGAGCTGCTGAAAGCCTACATGCTGCCGGAAACCCAGCGGATCGCGGTGGCCGGCGGCGTGTTCTCCGGTACGCGGGAGGCAAACGTGGGCCAGAAGCGCTCGCCGTTGATGGCTCAAACCGTGAAGGTGCTGGCCGGTGCGGACCACTTCGTCCCTGCGCCGGACATCTCCTGGCACCCGCGAATAGCAGACCGGTTCTATCACGCGGTTCGCCAGGTCGTGGGCGGCAGTGCCACGGCACAGGCAGCCCTGGATGCCGCCGCCGCGGACGTGGCTGGTTACAGGTAAGGGCGATCAAACGCTACTATGAGCTCTTCGCACTACAGACCAACCTGGCACTGCTGGTGGATGCTCGCACCGGCCGGGGCGGTATATGGACTTTTCGTCATCGTGCCGTTTCTGGAAACGGTATGGCTGAGCTTCCGCGAATCGTCAGGACTCGGACTGACCTCCCGCTGGGTCGGGCTGGCCAACTACCGGCGAGCGCTTCAGGATGCGGTGCTGGGCCGAGCCCTGCTCAACAACGCGGCATACGGCTGCATCACCCTGATCGTTGAGGTCATGCTCGGGCTGGCCCTGGCGGTGCTGATTCATCGCTGCCGGCGCGGACAGACACTCTACCGGATCGCCCTGGCCGCTCCCCTGCTCATCGCCCTTGTGGCCAGCGCTATCCTGTGGCGCAACCTGCTGGGACTCCACGGACCAATCAATACCGCTCTGCAGGTACTCGGGCTCGACAGCCTGGCCCGGGTCTGGCTCGGACCCGAACGGATTGTCTACACCATCAGCATCATGTCCGGCTGGGCGTATTGCGGCTTCTACATGCTCCTGTTCTCGGCCGGTCTGCAACGCGTCGGGCAGGAGCTGCGCGAGGCTGCCCGCCTGGACGGAGCTGAGGGCTGGCGGCTCTTCTGGCACATCGAGCGACCGCTGCTCAGACCGGTCCTGGTGGTGTCCGTTGTGCTCTGCGTTACCGGGGCGTTCCGGGTCTTCGACCTGTTCTACGTCATGGTTGGAGCGTCGGGAGTGCCCGAGGCCGAAGTGGCCGCAACCTGGGTAGTCAAGTCGGCATTCAAGTTCCAGGAGCTTGGTTACGCGGCGGCCATGGCGGTGCTGGTCGCGGTCTTGTTGGCAGTTCTGTCGGCGGTCCTGCTGAGACTGGTCAACCGGACCAAGGAGGTCGAGCTGTGAGCGAACGCCCCAGGCCCGCCGCCGGCTCAAACGCTCCTGGCGGCTGCCCGCGCCACGCGGCACTCCTCGTCGCCTCGGCGGCCACGGTCCTGCCGCTGGCCTGGATGGTGGTGGCTTCGATGCGGCCGGGGGCGGAGATCCTGGCCAATCCCCTGGCCTGGCCGGAGAAGCTGACCCTCGAACCGTTCATCCGAGCATGGCAGATCGGCGAGTTTCAACGCCACTTCCTGGCGAGCGCCGTGGTGTCGACGGCGAGCGTGACCGGCATCGTCCTGTGTGGCTCGCTCGCCGGTTTCGGCCTGGCCCGGTTCAGCATCCCGGGTGGACGATGGCTGTATAGCCTCCTGCTGTTGGGTTTTCTGCTGCCGACCGAGGCCATCGTGCTGTCCCTGGCCGGGCTGACCGAGAAGCTGGGAATCAGCGGTACGTGGCTGGCCCTGATCGG
Source organism: Phycisphaerae bacterium (assembly GCA_018003015.1). Classification (NCBI taxonomy): domain Bacteria; kingdom Pseudomonadati; phylum Planctomycetota; class Phycisphaerae; species Phycisphaerae bacterium. The sequence goes on from JAGNEZ010000009.1 coordinate 112,303, forward strand.
TCCGTACATGGCGATCGAGCTGCCGACGGCCGTGTTTATCTACCGCAGCTTCTTCGTCTCCATCCCCCAGGCATTCCACGAAGCCGCCTGGCTCGATGGAGCCAGCACCTGGCAGGTCTATTGGAGAATCTTCCTGCCTATGGCTTGGCCGGCGACGGCCGTGGTGGGCATCGTCAGCTTCCTGGCGGTCTGGAACGAGTTCCTGCTAGCCACCCTGCTGGTCGTTGATCCTGACCTGCAGACCATGCCGGCGGCATTCAATGCGTTCTACGGCTACCGGCGAAGCGACCACCAACTCATCCTCGCCGGCCTGACCGTCTACGTCCTGCCGGCGATCGTGGTGTACCTGGTTTTCAATCGGGTCATCTCACGCTCGGTCACTGAGGCAACGTTGAAGGGTTAAGTCTCGGCGGATCAGGATCCAAGTAGACGGCCACAGGCCTGCCCAGCCCGGCCGGCACATCCTCGACACGCAACCCGGCGGCAACCTGCTGTGTCCCGCCATCAACCCAATCTCCGCGGGTGCAGTCATACCAGGCCACGTGATATCGCCCTGCCTCCATCTGCACCCCAAAAGTGTCGCCGGTCCTCAAGTAGGCGATGTATGTCTTTCCAGGATCGGCCAGCACGTAGGTTGTGTTTGCCCGGGCAAGATCGTCCCGCGGCGAGGTCCGGCTGAATCGCGTCGCCTGCATGAAGCGAACGAGCCGACCGCAGGTCTCGAGATCACTCACCGGCGTGGACGCGATGTCCATTCCGAGAATCATCGAATAGCCTCCGCCCATGGCGATCGACCAGACCTTGTCGCGGAGCACGTCTCCGGTGCCCGACGACGGCCCACCCATCCTGGAATCGGCAAACTCGGCCATGTTGACGTTCACCCGGCCACCCACGCGTTGCCACGCCTCCACTGTTCCAGCGTGCAGATCCCTGGCTGTATCCCTGTTCCACTGCACGGCGAACTGGCCGGGAACGCCGCTGCCATCGAAGTCAAACGTCAACCCGTCGTTCTGGTGGATCGCCACTGGATGGTCGTTGTCGTCTTTCTCGGCCACCTGCTCGGCGATACGGCGGGCATGATCGCGACTGAGCCCTTCGGCGTATTCCTCGGCCACGCACCAGATCAAATGGCGGTGATGCTTGAAGCGATCAACAAGACCGGTGATGAAGGCCGCCTCTTTGAGCTCCAGCCGGCCGTCGGGGGGAAGGTCCTTGCCGAACGGGGCCACACCGTCGTCATAGAAAACGAAGTAGATCACGATGCCGCGAGCATCCATCGCGGTGAACCACGTTTCCCACTGCTCGAGCACGAGTTCGTTCAGACCTTTGGCCGGGTCGTTGTCGCGAAACGGATTCTCGCTCGCATCCCCGTCCCCGCCGTGGCTGCGGACGGCCATCAGGTAGATGCAGTTCGCCCCCGTCCCCCCCAGCTTGTTGATGAGGGTCATCTGGTCGCCTTCGCGGGTACCGTTGGGATTGCGCTTGCCGCGGTACAGAAACCCCTCCGGATCACCCGGCCCGCACATGTAGAAAGGGCCGCCGCCCTGGTGCTTGAGCCACGCGGGATACTCGGGATCCACGATGATCGAGCCCGGCTCCATCGACTGCATCAGCAGCCTGAAAGCCTCGTCGCGAGGGTTGCCCGGCTTATCTCCCAGCGTGGTGTCGTTCCAGGAGATGACCAGATCGAGGCTCGGAATGACCACCACCGCACGCTGGCCGTTCGCGTGGCCGAAGGCACCATAGGTGTCCAACGGGGCACCGGGCCAGAAACGATGGCCTCGACGATCGATGCCATTGGTCCACCAGAGGTAGCTGTAGCTGCCGTGGTGATCGGTCTGGTTGTCGGGGATCCTGCGCGAACCGAGGCTGCGCTGATCGCGGCACAGTTCGGCTCGCTCCGCCCTGGTTCGAGGAATGGAGTTGGGCAAGGGGCTGGTCACCGCCATGATCGCATGATCCTTGCTGATCAGCTGCCTGCCGCGCCAGTTGCCCTGCCGCAGATAGAGCAAGCCGAACCGAGCGAAATCACGCGCCGATATGCCCAGACGCCCTTCCGTACCGTCGGGACCGAACGCGAGAAACGTCGGGTCATCCTCACACTGGAGAGGGTCCGTCAGCAGCGGGTGCAGGACCTTCTCGTCCACCTCCGCGTAGGTCACCCCGTATACCTTGAGAAACAGGGTATCCTCCAGCAGAGCCATTTGCCAGTCATTGTAGTCGAAGGCTTCGCCAGGCAACTCCCGCACGCCATAACAGGAGGTCTGCGTCGCCATATGCCGGAAGGTCATCATCCGGTCCTTGTAACCAAGGTCCGCGTTGATGTCCTTCAGGCAGGGAACCCACTCCACCACCGGCTGATCAAGGCTCGGCAGTCTGCCGCTCTCAACACCCTTGAAGAGCAGATGGGCAATCACCGGCTTGCAGGCCGAGGCCACGTCGCGGCGGGCACTCGGGTCGCCCCACTCGTAAACCATGTACCCATGGCGCACCACGCAGCCGCAACCACCGAGATAGCTGGCGAACGCACCGAGCCGGGTGGAGCTCATTCCGACGTCAGCCGGCGCCCGACGAATCCATGATTCCGCCGGAAAGAGCTGGCCACGCGGTGCGGAGGCAATCATGAAAAAGGCCACGCAAGCTCGAAGGATCAAGACCATGGTCATCGTCCCGTGTGCCGCAACTGAGGACTCGATGGAGGCAGCTCCCCTCCGGGTCTTCGTTCAGACCGCGCTCGGTGAGCTTGTCCGACTTGTACAGGGCCATACCCCTTTCGCCTCTCGACCGCCAGGCGTAGTACGTCGCTCCATGTTTGGTGCTCTACGGATCAGCTTCCGCGTCGATCAGGTTGACGGAAACCGGGCGATTGGCCGCCGTCGGTGCGTCCGCGGCCATGACGCATATCAGACAGGCGGTCCGGGCGAGCCGCCATACCCAATCTCGATGGAGCAGCGCCCCTAGCCCCCTGCCCCGCCTCACCGATTAGACTACAATAGGCTGTACAAAGCCGCAAAGTCCAAGGAAGAAGGTAGATGGCCAACTCCAACGCCAACCAGACCGCGGTGGCAACACCCGAGATCGGAAAGCAAAGGAAGCCCTCCGCAACCCGGCCGCGGCCGCAGCCGCCTTACCATGTCATCCTGCACGATGATGACGATCACAGCTACGAGTACGTGATCGAAATGCTGGGCAGACTGTTCGGGCACAGCTCGGCCAGGGCTTTCCGCATGGCCGCCGAAGTCGATACCACCGGCCGGGTGATTGTCGAAACCACCACCTTGGAGCGAGCCGAGCTCAAACGCGACCAGATCCATGCCTACGGGCCCGATCCTCGCATCCGGCGCTGCAAGGGATCCATGCGTGCCACGATCGAGCCGGCCACCGATCCATAGGTGACGGTCTCACGGAGGGGAAACCCTGATCGTGAGCAGCATGGCGCAAGACCGCGAGCACGTGGCCCCGACGATGCCTCAGCCTCTCGGGATCGGCGCACCCCTGCGCTGCATGGGCGATACGCCCGAACGCGAGCTGTCGCGATTCCCGGGCAGCTGGCTCCGTGGTATAACCCCGTGAGCCTGAATAGCCCGAGCCGGACTCAAGCAGCCTATGGCAGAAGGATCGGCAACGTCATGAATTCAATGCACCGACACGCGCCGCCACTCCTTGCCATCTGCATCTTGGCGACCCCGGCCACGGCCGGCAGTCTGAGTTTCAAGGACGACGCTCTGGCCAGACTGGTCGACGCCGTGCCTGGCATTCTCGAGAACTACGATCCCGCGACCGGCCACTTCGGGAAGGGCATCTGGATCTGCAGCGACCAGAACGTGATCTACCCGCTCGCAGTGGCCTATGCCACACCGGGGCCGGGAAACAAGCACCACAAGGACACAAAGCTCCTCGAAGTGATCATGAACGCCGGTGATGCCCTGATCACCGACGCAGACGCCGGAGGCCAATGGGTCTTCCGCAAGAAGGACGGCAGCACGTGGGGTAAGATTCACATGCCCTGGACCTACTCGCGGTGGGTCCGGGCTTACAGCCTGATTAAGGCCGACATGCCGACCAACCGGCGCGAGAAATGGGCCAGAGCCCTCACCCTCGGATATGCCAGAATCGAACGCAGCCAGTTCGGACACGTACACAACATCCCCACCCATCATGCCATGGGCCTCTATCTGGCAGGACAGGCCTTGGATCGGCCGGAATGGTGCACCCGGGCGTCCCAGTTCATGGCCCAGGTCATCAAGGCCCAATCCGAGGGCGGCTTCTGGTCCGAGGGCGGCGGCCCGATCATCAACTATAACTTCGTGTATGTCGACGCCGTTGGAGTCTACTTCGCGGCCAGCGGCGATAAGACCTCCCTGGAGGCTCTGCAGCGAGCAGCCCGGTACCATCGCCACTTCACCTATCCCAACGGCCGAAACGTCGAGACCATCGACCAGCGCAATCCCTACCACGACACGGTGGCCGAGGCCAACGTCGGGTTCACGTTCACGCCGGCCGGGCGCGCTTATCTGCACAACCAGTGGCTCAGGCTCGGACGGAAGAGACTGAGCACAGACCTGTGCGCGTCACTGCTGCTGTACGGTCAGGAAGGAACCACTGAAGAACCCGGGTCGCCGAACCGCCAAGGCGAGCTCACCGGATTGGCCAGGAATGCCGAACACCGCCATGATCAGAAACCGGCGAAAGACGACCCCGGTTTCGAGGCCCTCAGGCAGCTGTTCGTGCTCCGAGACCGTGGGACCGATCAGGCCATGACGGTTTCGCAGGGACCGTGGTTCATCTGCCTCTCCGCCTTCACCTCGCCCCTGTCCACTTCGCGATGGATCCAGGACCGCCAGAATCTGGTAAGTATCTACCACGAGAAGACCGGCCTCATCCTCGGCGGCGGGAACACCAAGCTCCAACCGGCGTGGAGCAGCTTCACGGTCGGTGATACCGCCCTTTTCGCCCACAAGAGCGGCGATACCGACCCAGACTTCAAGCCCAAGGGCACCCTCTTCCACATTCCATCCCGCAGCACACTCGTCAGCCAGCCTTCGCCCGGGCTGGATTGCACCTACGGCCAGGAGACGTGCGCCATTCGCGTCCGGCCTCGTGACCAGCAAACACTGGTCTACACCGTGGAGGCAACCGCCCGATCGGGTCTGCCCGTAACCGCTCACCTGACCCTGCTGCCACACTTGGGCAAGACATTGGATACACACCGTGGAACAACACACAAGCTGGGCAACTCGCCGATTGACCTGTCGCCCGAGGAACTGGGCGGTGGCCTCACCTTCAAGGGTTACCGGCTCGCCTTGCCATCGACCGCGAGCCTGCACTGGCCCGCCCTACCGCACAATCCCTACCGCAAGGACGGCCGGGCGGAGGTGTCTGAGAGCCGGATCGAAATACGAATACCCCTTGACGCCCAACACCCACGCTGTGACGTGACCTTCGAGGTGGACACCGAGGGGTAGCCGCTCGTCGGGCAACCTGAGCGTAGCTCACGGCCAACTTGTCGGCCCACCCCACGCATGCTCTGGGCCTGCAAGTAATCCCGCCCCTCGGTCCGACGGCAATCCGTCAAGCAGGCACATTCCCATCGGCACGGCGAACAGATCAGCACCCCAGCCGTCGGCGAAAGAAAGAAAGTGCCGCCCCCCGTCCCCGATGTGGGTTGTCTCCGCCGTCCCTGGCGGGATTGATGGCATGAAGGTCGGTGCCAACAATGTGGACCAGACAAACCGAAAACCATCCGGCCCAGCGGTCGAGGTACCTGCCGCAGTGATGCTGGCAAGCTCGTGCGATGGGCGAAAAGGGCCGAGCAGAAGGGGTAACTACCCGAGCCCAAGCGGGGCATCCACCCGGCATAGCCCCAGACCGGCCTTCAGAACCCGTTGACAGGCCACTTGTCCCGATGATGTCACACGAGCGTGCATCGGCTGGCCCCGCCTTACAGATGGACGCCGCTTCAGAAACACCGCCAGCCCCCGCGGAAGGGTCAACAAACTGGGCTGCAACGAGCTGGCAGGGCTTGACGTCGAACCGCAACGGGGGATAATGTGCGGGTAGCGTTTGTGGGCCCCATGGGTGGTCGAATGCGGGCAGTCCGCTCTCACCTTCCCTTTCGGTGCACTTGCCAAGGCTCAACAGACACTTGGTTGGAGTTGCTTGAGACCTTCTGCGAGCCCATTTCGCCATAGGATTATGGCCTGTCCCTGAACCGGAGAATGTTGCCCATGTCATTCGAGGACAAAACGATCACCTGTGTGGACTGCGGCCAGCCCTTCGTGCATTCCGCCGAAGACCAAGCCCGCTACGCTGAGCGTGGTTTCACCAACGAACCCAAGCGTTGCCGGGATTGCCGCGAGAAGCGCAAGAAGACTGGCGGTGCCGGACGCGGGGGAGCCCGCAGGACCGGCAGTGGCTCGCCCGGGAATGAGGCCTTCGGCAACCGCGGCGGCGGCGATCGGCCCTTCAGTGGCGGACGCGGTAGCACAGGCGCGCCCCGCGAGTCATTCGAGGCCGTCTGTGCCGAGTGCGGGGCAACCACAACGGTGCCTTTCAAGCCCACACAGGGCCGCCCGGTCTACTGCCGCGATTGCTTCCGTGCCAAGCGCGGGTGAGCAACCGTGATACCAGCCCTCGTCGAGGTTCCGGGTCGGGCCGCGAGGGCACCCGTGGGTCCCTATTCTCGTCTTCTCAACCTCATCCGCACGCCTGCGGACTGTGTGTGGGTCGATGCCTTTTCTGGCACGTAAGGCGCTGCGCGGAGACGGCTGCGTAACCGCACGATCCGCATGAGCCAGAGTCAATCACGGACTGCTGGCCGACTCAACTCGGCGTGAGTGTGGCCTCGGTAGCGGTTGGGATACGTTCCGGACGCGGGCAGGCGGCCAGCCCCGAGGTCTGAACGGCGCTGCTCAGCTTGATCGCCTCGCAACGGGTACACTCCAGGCAACGGATACAGCGGGAGTTGTTGAGGTTCCTGGCTGGAAGGACGCCGTATTTGCACATCTTGTCGCAGGCCCCGCAGCTTCGGCACGCGTCGCTCTCGAACCGGAGGACCAACAGGGAGAACCGGTTGAACAAGCCGAAGATGGCCCCCAGAGGGCACAGCAGGGTGCACCAGGGTCGCCACTTGATGAACATGGCCGCAAGGACGAGCCCCAGAAGGGTCAACTTGGCGGTGCTTGGCCAGGCAATGCGGGTGTGGGCAATGGCCGCCTCCACCACGCTGGGTACGGCACCCTCCAGCGCCCCCGCCGGGCACAGCCGGCAGAAGAAGAGAGCGTGCTCCTCACCGTACAGGAATGGTGCAACCAGCACCAGGCCGATGAGCACCACGTACCGGAACAGACCTGTCCAGGCGGGGAGACGGAACTTTCGAGTCGGCACGCGGCCGATCAGATCCTGCAGGAATCCGAAGGGACAGACCCAGCCGCAGACCGCCCCACCAATCAACGCCCCAACCAACACCAGCGTGCCGACGGCCAGGAACGGGAACACGTGCAAGGCGCTGAAGTTGGCGATGACGCCTACCGGGCAAGCGAAGGTGGCTAGCGGGCAGGAATAGCAGTGAAATACCGGCGAGCACACGTTGTGCATCCGGAACAAGAGCGGATCGAGCCAGACCAGCAGAAAGGCAGCCTGAATCCAGGCTCGTCGGCGGCTCCAGCGTCTTGCGAAGGAATCCTCGGATGGGTTGGCCATGGCCACCATGACCTTTCATCAGTGTACTCAGGTAGGGCACAAAGAGGGCATGTCGCCGAAGTAGGTCCGCCGGATGAGGCCCTTGTCCTCTCCCGAACGGACCAGGGTCAGGCCACCAACGGTCACGTCTCTCACCATGACCGGCTCGCAGAGCGTCTCCTTGATCCAGACCTTCTCCTTGCGCGGCGGAGGCGCAGGCGGCTGCGGCTGGGCACCAAATATCGACAGACCCGGAATCTTCGGCCTGGCTGGAACAGGCACCTGGATCGTGATCTCCTCCTGCACTTCTACCGTTCTGGCATGCAGGCGGACGCCATAGGACACGGCCGCTGCACCCAGGATGACGAGGAGCACCGGAGGTATCAGTCTTCGAACCGCACTCAGCATGAGCCCACACCCTCAATCGGCAAATGGCGGAGGTGAATGGGAATCGAACCCACCCAGGACCCTCATCGAGCCCCACACTGGTTTTGAAGACCAGGAGCACCACCAGGCACCTGTCACCTCCGAGTCGAGTCGGCCCGGACTACCGGGTCAACCCTTCGAATGGGCATTATACCACACCATGAGCGGCGAGCCGCCAAAGGAAATCGCCATCCAGGCGGCTTCATCGATTTCATCCTGGCAGAAGCCCTTCTCTCGGGCTTTCTTCAGGTGCATTTTCAGGCAGGGTTCACAGCGGGCCATGACCGACAAGGCAATCGCAATCGCCTGCTTGGTGTGAGCATCGAGAGCACCCGGCTGGTTCACAGTCTTGAGAAAATCCTGGTACCTTCGCTGAGTCTCGCTCACACCGCGGTCGCCGGCTGCCATGCCGCCGACGGCGTCGCTGCAACAGGGCACTTCATCACCGTGTGAAGACATGCTCGGATGCTCCTCGATTCGGGTCACGGGCCACTCCACCCGCTTGCCAGCAGTCGATGGCACTGGAAGACACCTCTGACCTGTCGTCCGAACGGTCACCCTTCCGCTGCCCGGCGTCACCGCCCTGCCGATGACGGCCGCGCACCCCATCCCGGCGTCACGCAAACGGGCCACGAATCGGGACGCCTCGTTCTCGGGCAGAGCGATGAGCAGTCCGCCCGAGGTCTGCGGGTCGAAGCACAGGTCAAGCATCACCGGCTCCAAACCGTCAGCCGAGACATGGTCGCCACTGGATTCCCGGTTCCGCTCGACGCCGCCGGGCAGGATGCCCTGGACCAGGCATTCCAGCACACCGGGCAACAGCGGCAGATCGTCCCACACGACCTCAACATCCACCTCGCTGGCGGCAGCCATGGCCGTCAGGTGACCCATCAGTCCGAAGCCGGTGATATCCGTACAGGCGTGGGCACCAGACGTGAACATGAGTTCCGCGGCCGCCTTGTTGAGCGTGGTCATGGATCGTGCAGCCGCCTCCAGGGCCCCCGGTGGGCAGCGATCGATCTGGGCGGCAAAAGCGATGACGCCCGTACCCAGGGCCTTGGTCAGGACAAGTGCGTCACCCGGGCGCACACCCGCGTTGGCGACAATCCGCCTGGGATCTATCAGACCGGTCACGGCGAAGCCCGCCTTGATCTCTCGATCCTGCACGCTGTGCCCACCAATGACAGCCACACCGGCCTCGGCCATCTTGTCGATCCCCCCGCGCAGGACGTCGTGCAGGACGGAATCGGGCACTTCGCGAATCGGGAAGCCGACGATAGACAAAGCGGTGATCGGCTCGCCTCCCATGGCGTAGACATCGCTCACCGAGTTGGCCGCCGCGATCTGGCCAAAGAGATAGGGGTCGTCCACCGAGGGAGTGAAGACGTCGACGGTCTGAACCAGGGCCTGCTCGTTTCCGAGCGAGTACACGCCTGCGTCGTCGCCGGCGGGAACACCGATGAGAACCTTGGGATCCTCGGACACCGGAAGTCCCTGCAACACCCTGCGGAGCGCCGCCTGGTCGATCTTTGACGCACAGCCGGCCTTCTCGACCAAATGGGTCAGCCGCACCGGGCCTCCCGTCGACTGCACCCGCTCGCCGGCACAGAGACACACATCCTTCTGGCGCAGCAGGTCACACGGGCACGGCGTCTTGGGATCGCAAATGCAGTGCCCGAGGCGGATGGACCGCTCCATGACTCGGCGGCGCTTCTCAGTCTGTTTCACGCAGAGAGTTATACCGTGGAGGGCAACGACAGAGCAATGAGGACATGGGAGGTCATCCTGGGGTCCCCCAGGTAGGCAACGGCCTCTTCGGACATGAGGTCGGCCGGGGCGTCCTTGGGCACACGGACGGTAATCCAGATGGGTTACGCCTGCTGGGCCTGGAGATCGAGCGGGCCAGTCAGCGGAGGCAAAGGGTCAGAATAAGGCATCTGCTCGCGCTTGACGGGCCCCGCTACCGTACCGTGGCCCCCTTGTTGCGTCTGGAAGGCTTGGCAAAACCGCTTGCGAAACCAACCGCCACATCATACAATAGAATCGAATCCGGCAGGGTGCTGCGAGCGGTTGGCATCCCAGAATTCAGCTCCAAGTCGGCCGATACGCTCGGTATCCAAGATGCCGCATCTCTTTCGGGGCCAACTCGGCGCCTTTTGACGAGGTTGCAGACGCAGCCAGGCCAACCGTGAGCTGGCCGCGAGACGGGGTATACGGCAATCACATGACCCGACAACGCTTCTGGATAGCAGTGGCGGCGGCAGGCGCGGTTGGCTTGATTGCCTTCGCAGCCCGATCAATGTTGTCCGCGGGCGGCGCTGAGCACGAGACCATCACCCTGCTCAGACCGTTGGCCTGCTCCGCCTGCGGGCACCGATATGAGGGCTCGATTTCGCGGCCGCCCCTGAGATGCCCGAAATGCAGCCAGGAAGCGGTGTGGCCCGCCGTTCAATGCGCGAAGTGCGGCACCGTCCTGCCCTGCGATCGGCGCAAGTTCAGGCGGGAAGGGCGAGATCCCTACTGTCCCAAGTGCCATTCGACCCAGTTGAACTCGGTTCGAACTGGCGGTTAAAGGCGTTCATCGACTGGCGACTCGAGGGAGGAACCTGGGTATGAAGTCTCACATCGCAGACCGCAGGACGATCCCGACAGATGGCCGCCCAAGCGTGTCCGGCCGGACCGCGTTCACGCTGATCGAAGTGCTGGTCGTGGTAGCCATCATTGCCTTGCTGCTGGCGATTCTCCTGCCTTCCCTGTCGGGAGCCAGGGCCCAGGCCAGGGCGATCCTCTGCCTCAACAACCTGAGCCACTTTGGCAAATCGGCCAGCGCCTACGCCCATGACCACAGGGGCTTCATCCCCCGCGACTACTACTACGGGCAATACGATTCTCGCGACGACAGCAAAGGCGGCCACGGCCTCCCGCATGTGCTCGTCCCTGAGGTCATGTCCGGCTATCTGGGTGGACCCAAGTATCCGCTGATCCAGTTCGAGCAGGACCCGCACAACCAGAGCCGGGACAAGAGGCTGGCTCCCATCTTCGCCCGCATACCGACCCTGCAATGCCCGGTATTCCCGCAAGGAGGGGACACGGCCAGCGATTTCGCGGGCAAACCGATCAGGGAACAGCCGTACGATTACGTGGCCAACGCCTTCAACTTCGAGGAGGAGAGAATCAACAAGCGCGGCAGTAACCAGTACTTCAACTCTCAGGGCTTGACCATGATCTCTCGGGTTCCCACCACCAGTCGCCTGATCTACATCACCGAGGCTAATGCGGATCTGCCTTTCGACATGTTCGGATGGCATGACATGTTCCAACCTGAGCATCTCTGGTGGGGAGCGGATGCCCGCATGATCAACGACTACCGGCACGGCACCGGAGGTCTCAAACAACCTGGCCGTGGAGTAGCCATGGCCCTCTTCTTCGATTCTCACGCCGAGAAGATGATGTTCAAGCAGATGACCATCAACCGGTTCACGAACAACTACACCAGCCGGGAAATCCCCCTTCCAAGGGAAGTCGGCAGCTGAGGGAACCCCCCGGTTCGGACGGCGTTTCGCCAGTAACGGAAGGTCCCCATTGCACGGACGCATCCCTCTCCGCTATTCTTGCCCATGCCATGCCCGCTCAGGAGATGGACATCACGGCTCTCTCTCATGCCCCCGTCCCGCTCGCCCGACCGCGCGTCATCTACCTGGACAACCTCAAGGTACTGCTCACGATTCTCGTCATCACCCACCATGCCGCCCTGGCCTACGGGCCTTTTCGCGGAATATGGCACGTCGAGAATGCGGAGCGCGCCAACGTGCTCGGCAGTCTGATCGTGGTCAACTCCATGTTCTTCATGGGTCTTTTCTTCTTCATCGCCGGCTACTTCACCATGCCCGCCTACGATCGGAAGGGCGCCCGCCGATTCGTTCTGGACCGTGCGCTTCGACTGGGGCCCCCGTCTTTGGCATGGCTCGCGGCGAGCATCCTGGTGCTCCGCCAGGTGGGATACGCCCACATGTGGTTCGCCGTCGACCTGCTGGCCCTCTCGATCCTCTACGCCGTCTTCCGGCTCTGGCAAACGCGCACCGGACGACCCCGTCACGGCCGATCCCCCGCGGCCCCACCGGGCCGCCTCACAATCACGGTCTTCATCATCGTGCTGGGACTGGCAACGGCCGCGGTCCGACGCTACTACCCCATCGGCCACTGGATCGCCTTCCTCGGCTTTCTGCCGCTTGAGGTGAACCACTGGGTGCAGTACCTGAGCCTGTTCCTGCTGGGAATCGTCGCCTATCGGAACCGCTGGCTTGAGGGACCCGGACTGGTGCGAAACACGCCTTGGCTCCCGATGACCCTCGCCCTGGTCCTGTTCTTCCTGGGTGGGAGCCTGTGGCCGGCGAGAATCCAGGCTTTCTTCAATGTCGGCGGCGGGTCCGGAGGCATGATACTCTACTCGCTGCTCGAGGCCATCCTGTGCGTGTCCCTGTCCATCAGTCTGCTCTGGGCATTCCGGCGATGGCTCAACATCGAGACGCCGTTTTCCCGGGTGCTGGCGGCCAATACCTACGGCATCTACTTCATACACTACGCTCCAGTGCTGATCCTGCAGTATGTGCTGCTGGACATGCCACTTCATCCGATCGCCAAGTTCGCTATGGTCACCGCCGGATCGCTCGTCCTGTCACTGGCGGCGAGCGTTCTCCTGCTGCGCAGCACGCAATGGGGACGGCGGGTCTTCTGATCGGCGATGTGGACGTCGTGCGGAGCGCAGCAAAGGTCGGAGCAGGCCTGGACCTGAGGGTGAAAGAGGAACTCCAGTTCAACCGGATAGTCGCCTTACTTCCTCGCTCGCTTGGCCTCCATTCTGGGCTCGGCGAGCATAAATGAGAAGAGGGGATGGCAGATGAGCCCATGCAATGAACCGCATCTTTCATTGCCGGGCTGTGGGAACGCCGCTGCGCTGCGAGTTGCATCCAGGCTCACGTCTGAAATGCAGGGTGGCAGCGGCGACACCAAAGTCCATGCCCTCCCAGCAACCCCAGCGGTGGCATCGCGGCTCCTGGGAAGGCAGAGCCTCCGCCAGGAACGGATCCCAGCGATCGAAGGGGTCGCCGGACAGGTAACCGATTCAGGAAAGGACCAGACGCGCGACGGGCAAACCCGTCGCAGCTGAAACTGCCTGCCCTGGCCGGTCGGTTTCCGCCGGTCGGAATCGCCGTATCGGCTTTCCGACACAGTCCAACATGTTCCTACGACTCCGGACTTCCTCAATAGGGGCCGCCGGGTTATACTACGAGTGCCAGTCGATCATGAAGAGCGATCTGAGCGAGACCGGCTGAGAGGTGCCATGTTCCGGATTCTCCGTTCATTCTTCGATATCTGGAGACCCACGCCCGAGCGAGTCATCCATGACATCTGGGGCGTGGAGGAGTCCTCGGTCGATCAACTCCTCTCCGGCCGACTTGATCTCGGCACCTTTGTCTACGCCGGACTAGGCTACACCGAAGACACGTGGCCGCTGGTCATCGTCGGCCAGTTCTCCCGGATCGCGAGCGAGGGCCGGCGTTCCCGCAGCTATGACTTCCGCCACCACCGCGGCCGCATGGTGATCGACTTCGAGAGCCGGTCCGCCTGGGTCCAGGCCGGCTGGAGCAAACGAAGGCTCTTCGCCGCTGATATCCGCTGGGATATCTCCGCTCTCGAGGCCAGCACCCTGCGTGGATCCGGTTGTGAGTGGCAATTGCAGTTGCTCACTGATCCGGGCAGATGGCGGCTGGCCGTCACGATCACTGAGGCACCTTTTCTCCTGGAGAGCATCGCCGCCCGGATCAACCACCTCTGGACGCACGGCCGCGATACCGCCTCCCGGTTGGCTCAACTCGGCGAATGGGGCTCCCTCCGCGGCTACCGAGACCGGTGGAAGAACCCCGACTCGCGGCTGATTGACGAACTCAGAGCCCTCGGGCGGGTAGCGGCCAAGGCGGGATGAGGCAGGTCGAATCTCGGTCTGGCACCTGAGACGGACGAACCTCCACGATCAAGTCCGACGCGCGAGGGCCAGAGCACGCACCAAGTTATCTCCTCGTATTCCAGGTGCATTTCCCCGTCATCGCGAATAGGATGTTGCCCGTTGGCCCGGCAACGATCGGGCACAAGACCATGACGAAGGACCCTGGCAGACTGGAGAACCAGGCATGATCCTGTCAACCCTCTGCGGACCATTGATCGGCTTGACTCTGATCGCCGGAACCGGGACGATGAGCACGGCGGGAGAGTCGTCGGTGCCTCCGGGCAGAGTCGCATCGCCAGCAGATGCCTTACTCGACCGGTTGACGCAGGTCCCGACCCCGTGCCAGGTCCTCCAGACCTCCAGCCACAACAAGCTCGGACGCAATGGCGACGCCAACTCACCGCTGTACACGGACGTCCACGGTGACGGCGTCATTCTCGATGCGGCCGGTCCGGGCTGCGTACGGAGCATCTGGGGCACGGCCTTTCCCAAGGAAGCGCTCCTGAAGTTCTACTTCGATGGGGAGAAAGAGCCGCGCTACAAGGTCAACCAGATCGAGTTCTTCTCGGGCAAGCACCCGGACTTTCCGCCGCCGCTGGCATCCTACGATGTGCGCGGTCAGTACGAAGGGCCCCAATACGGCGGCAACTGCTTCGTACCGATCCCGTTCGAGAAGTCGTTGAAGATCACCATCGCCGGGGGAGTCTCCTTTTTCCACGTGCTCTACGATCAGTATCCGCACGGCACACCGGTACAGAGCTTCACCGGCAAGGAGGACCGAGCGGCCATACTCGACGGCTTCACCCGGGTGGGCGGCACACCGGCCTCACAGCCGGCTTTCGAGGCAACCGCGGCCGGCAGTGGGCAGGAAGCACCGGGCAAGGAGATCGTTCTCTTCGATCGTAAACAGGCTTCGGGCATCATCCGTGAGATCGTGCTGGACGCCGATGCGTCCGATCCCTTCTTCCAGAACACCGAACTCGTCATGCGCTTCGACGGCCACGAACGCGACGACGTGCGGGCCCCGACAGGGATGTTCTTCGGCTGTGCCAACCACGTGGCCGACGTCGGGTCACTGCCGGTGACCGTTCGCCGGACCGCCGAAAAACGGGCAGAAATGCACTGCTACTTTCCGATACCCTTCTGGCATGAGGCTCGGATCGTCTGGCGCAACCTGTCCGACAAGCCGCTCGGCCCGCTCAACGCCAAGGTGATCGTCGATCGGAACTCGATTCCGGAGAATCGGGGGACCTACTTCACAACGCTCTACCGCAAGGGCGAGACAACGTATCGCCGCGATTGGCCGCTTTTCGACAGCCCGGGGACCGGTTGGTTCGTCGGTGTCGTTCAGTCCATGCAGAACGGGCACTACTGTGAGGGGAACGAGCACTTCTACGTGGATGGGGCCATCTCGCCGCAGATCAACGGTACCGGGACCGAGGACTACTACCTGGGTTGCTTCTGGCCAAACACCGTATACAGCGGCCCGTTCGCCATGTGCGCGCAGGACATCCAACTCGAGGGCGGCAGCATGGCCGGGGCCTACCGGATCCCATCCTCGTACGCCCGATTTCACCTGGAGGCCCCGATTCCGTTCTTCCGTTCGATCGACGCCCGCATCCAGCATGGCGGGATGAGCGACATTCGCTCCAACTATCGCAGCCTGGCGTTCTGCTACCTGCGCGGGCGACCCGCTCTGCGGGAGACGGACTTCATCGATGTGGGCAACCCGGCCAGCGAGAGCATGCATCGCTATACTGCCGAAGGCTCCGAAGTGACCGGCGTAGTGACCGCCCGCCCGGAAGGGGAGTACTTCGAGACGGCCGAAGATGAGGACGGCCGGCGTCACGGAGGGAGCGAGATCACGTTCACGGTGGCGATCGATCCGAAGAACGCCGGCGTACGACTGCGACGGCGGCTGGATCAAGCCGGACTGCCCCAGGCGGCCGACGTCTACGTTGACGCGAAGTTCGCCGGGCGATGGGTGCACGCCTTCCAGAACCCGCACCTCCGCTGGTTCGACTCCGACTTCGACATCCATTCGAGCCACACGCACGGCAAGACTTCGCTCGCCATCAAGCTGGTGGCGGCTGCGGGTCAGGATCTGGGGCCTTACAGCGACTTCAGCTATCGCGTGGGATGCTTCGAGCCGGGGCCAGAGGCGCCTGGTCACGGAGATGCGGGGAACAGTCCTCAGATTCCACGATGAGGAGCAGGTGATCGGAGGCTGTCCTCTCGGGAGGTGCAGTATCGCCGGGCTACAGCCCAGGCGTGACGGTCACGGTCACGGAGAAGGACCGGGCGGCCGGAAACTCGGTGGACTCCCACGGGCGCCGGTATTCCATCCGGAGCGGGGTCTGACCGGCCGCTCTTCCGCTGAAGTCCCACTGCTCGGTTCCGGAGGCTCCGGGCATGGTGTTGGAGGGGGGGATGTAGGCATTGCCGGTCTTCTCGAGAATCGCCTGGTTGACGTTTGTCAGTTGCCAGCCGTAGCCGGTGGAGGGGTTTGACGACAGCACGACTTCGATGCGCGTGCCAAGCGAGATCGCGGCCGTGGTTCCGTTGTCCTGTTCTGTCAGCCTGAGCACGGTCCCGGAAGAGGCGGGAAGGCAGCCGGCTGAGCCAAGAGCGACGAACGCGGCGAGCAGCGATGTGTATTTCATCATGGGCTGTCCACTCCTCGTGTCGGATTGTCCCTAATAGAAAGTTTTTGCTTCTTACCTTTCTCTTCTCGCTTTGAGCCTTCGGTTTCCACGCCTCGCGTCACTCGAATCGCCTCAGCCGTTGGCTGGCCTTGGCGACAAGGGAAGCTGCCGAGGGATTGACCTGAACCGCCTGCCTCCAAGCGTTGAGTGCCCCCTCGGTGTCGCCCAGGAGGTACAGCACGTCGCCGAAGTCCATCCACGTCTGGCCGTCGTGGGCGTTTCTAGCGAGCAGCCGCTGGAGGATATTGCGCGATTCAGCATACCGCTTTTGCGACGCATAGGTCAGAGCTGAACCACGAAGCGCGGACTCGTCGGACGGTTCAGTGGCCAAGACCTTGGAGTAGAGTTCCAGCGCCTTATTGTAGTCGCGTCGAAGATAGCAGATTCCCGCAAGATCGTTGAGGGCTGGCAGCAGGTTGGGGTCGGTTTCCAGAGCGGCGCTGAACCGCTCAGCTGCGGCCGTGTCTTCACCACGAATCAGATGAGCCGCACCTTGCCGGTACAGTTCCTCGGCGATGGTCCGTTCGAGCAAGCCCGGTCTAACGGGCTGCGCTGCCACCGGCGGAACGGACTGCGAAGGCTTGCGTAGCGGGGCCGAAGCCGTCGGCATCACGCCGCTGGAAGCGACCGCCGGCCGCGTGGCAGGTGTTGCGTCGATCGCAGGCACTGGGACGTGGTCAGCGGCCAAGGAACGGCCGTTCGCAGGCCGCGTGGTCGGCGTCCAGCCGAGCACTTTCGGTTCGTCGGTTCTCGGTGCGGACAATGACTCCTTGTGAGGCTGCGTAGCCGAGGCATGCCCGGCCGGGGCGACGGTTGCGACGACGTGGGCCGGCTGCGAGCTGGCGGCCATCTCGAGGCTGGGTTGTGTCGATGGGGCTGCCTGGCTGTCGGAGACAGATCGCCCGGCGTGCGTCTCGGCATCCGCATGGAGGTCGCCGGGCCTGGTGATCGGTGACTGAGGGGCGGCGGGAGCGTGGTTCTGAGGCTCGGCGGCCGGTTTGGTCTTGTGCCCCGGGCCACTGGCGGCGAGGAGTCCCTTCTCCGCTGGATGCTTGCCGAGCCACTGGATTGTGCCCTTCTCCAGATCGTAGATCGCACCCTCGATCTTCAGCCGGCCGGAGGATGCCAGGTGGCGCACGATCTCACTGCTCTTCAGCAGGTCCTCGATGCTCTGCAGGACGTTCGCCTTGACGGCCTCGGCGACCAGAGCGTCGCCTTGCAGATCGGGATGAGCCTTCTCCGCGGCGGCCACCGCGCGAGCGATGTTGTCCACCAGTTGGGGGATGCTGCCGCCGATCTTGTCTCGTTTCGCTACCGCAGTAACGGCTCCGCACCTGGTATGGCCGAGGATCAAGAGGAGTGGCGTCTCGAGGTGTTCGGTGCCGTACTCGATCGAACCGATCTCGTCTGTATCGCAGACGTTGCCTGCCACGCGCACGACGAACAGGTCGCCGATGCCCTCGTCAAACAGGATCTCGACCGGCACTCGCGAGTCGGAACAGGCAACGACGGTAGCTATCGGCTTTTGCCCTTGAGATGCGGTGACCGCCCGACGAATCGCATCCGCATTGGGATGCTGGGACTTGCCGGTCGCGAACCGGGCGTTGCCCTCGGCGAGACGTTTCAGGATCTCGGCCCCGGTCAGGACCTCGGCTGGTGCGGTAGTGGTTGCGTTGTGGCCAGGGTCGGTAGCGGCCGACGCGGGCTTGGCCGGTTCGCCATGACCGGCAGTACCGGCCGCCGACGATCCGTGGCTGGTGCCCGAAGCTTTCGCCTTCTGCTGGCTCGCGCCTGCGGCCACTGACGAGCCGTGGCCGGAACTCGAGCCGTGGGTGGAGGCTGTTGCGGCCTTGGCCGCACCGGTCTTCGCGGTACTGGCCTTGGTCGTGCTGGCCTTGGCCGGCGCTTTCGCCCCGTGGCCAGAGCTGCTGCTGGCCGCCTTGCCGTGTCCCGAGTCGCCGGTCTTCGACTTCTTCTCCGATCCGCTGGCTACGCCGTTGGCGAGTGCCAGAGCGGCGATCAGCGCCATGATCCGACCCGCAAAAGGACTCAGTCTCGCCGGTTTCCGCATGAGAGAACCATCGCTTTCTTGGAGGATCGCCCGCCGGTTTTTCAGCCGAGTCGCATTCCGATAACCGCATCGTGTGCCGACGCGCGGTCATCGGCTAGTTCGGCTCGATGGGCTAACGGGTTTATGCGCGGCGCTCCACGTGGCGGCGGGCCTGCCAAGGTGTGGCCTTATCGGTCTCGGGGGGCGGAGCGGCATCTACGGGTGGTCCTCGGAGCTTGGCGGAGAGACCGACTTGCGGCCGCGCCACATGCGCTCGATATCTTCAAGCGATCGGCCCTTGGTTTCGGGCAGGACCCAGAACACGAACAGGAACATGGCCAAGGACAGGGCGGAGTAGATGAAGAACACGCGCTCGCTGAATCGCTCCAAAAGCCAGAGGAAGGTGAACGAGACGAGGCTGCAGGAGCCCCACACAGCGAACACGGCGACTGACGTGGCCAGTCCGCGGATCTTGGTGGGGAAGATCTCGGAAAGGACGACCCACACGACGCCGCCCACGCCGACGGCGAAGCTGGCGATGTAGAAGAGGACGATCGCGATTTTGGCGAACAAGGGAACGCCCGCCGAGGTCATGCAGGTGCCCGCGAGGGCCATGGAGATGGTCATCCCGGCGGTTCCGATCATGAGCAGCGGTCGCCGGCCGACCTTGTCGATCACCGCCAGAGAGACGACGGTGCTCACGAAGTTGGTGAGGCCGACCAGCACGGTCGCCCATGTCGCGGAGCTTGCCTCCGGGAATCCCGCTTTCAGGAAGATGCTGGGAGCGTAGTAGATGACGGTATTGATCCCGCTCAGCTGGCCGAGAACCGCCAGGATTGCACCGATGACAAGGGCGGGGAGCACCGCCGGGGAGAAGAGCTCAAGGACGGAGCCGGTTTCGCCGGCCAGCGATTCCTTGATTTCCTGGAGCTCGCTTTCCGCATGTCGTCGTCCGCCCACGCGGGCGAGGATGACCTTGGCCCGGTCGTACAGATTGCGCTTGGCCAGCCAGCGGGGGCTTTCGGGCACGGCGAAGAGGGCAATCAGCAGGAGCAAAGAGGGCAATGCGGCGGAGGCGAACATCCATCGCCAGTTGTTCTCGCCGATGTTGACGAGGAGACCGCTGGTGATATTGGCCAGCAGTACGCCGGTCACGATGGCCATCTGCTGGAGTGTGACCAGTGTGCCGCGGATGCGGGCGGGGGCGATCTCGGCGATGTACATCGGAGCGATCATGGAGGAGATGCCGACCGCCAGGCCGCCCACGAAACGGGCGATCACTAATCCAGTGAACGTGCGCGGCAGGCCGGCGAAGACTGCCGACACGATGTAGCCGGCCGCGGCGAGGAGCAGAACCGGTTTTCGTCCGAAGCGATCACTGATCGTGCCGCCGGCGGCCGCCCCGAGCATACAGCCGACCAGCAGGCTGGTCGTGGCCCAGCCCGCCTCGAGGGCGGTCAGGTGAAACTCGGCTCGCACGTGCTCGATCGCTCCGGAGATGATCGCGGTGTCGAAGCCGAAGAGCAGACCGCCGACGGCCGCCACTCCGGAGACGATGTAGACATAGAACGTGCTGCCGCGGGTGTGCGCTGCGTTGATCAGTTCGGGCTCGGGTGATGACGTGTCCGCCAAAGTTGCCTCTCCTTACTATCTCGTTGGCCCCACAGGCATCCCGAACAGGCCTCCCTGGGCGGCGGAGCCATTCTAACCGGTCAGCGGGCAGAGCGACACGCACGCGGCGGGGGCGACGGGCAGCACTCCGCGGGCGTTGCGTCACGAAGCAGGCGATGACCGACGACGAGGGGCCCTCAAGTGGCGGTGGGATCGCCGTTCAGCCACGCGGGCAGTTCCGCCACGCTGCCAAGTTGCAGATCCGGTTTTGCGCGAGCCAGATCTTGCTCTGACCATGAGCCCGGACGGCCGCCCACCAGGGCGGTCTTCATGCCCATGGTTGCCGGGGCGATGACGTCACAGGTCGGGGAATCCCCCACGAACAGGACGCGCGCCAGATCTGGTCGATGGCCGTTGGGATAGGCCCTTCTGAGGGCCGTCTCGTAGACTGTTTTCGCTGGCTTGCGATAGCCGATTTCGCTGGAGTACACCGTGAAGTCCATCAGTTCAGCAAAACCCTGGCGGTGGAGTTCCCGATCGCAGTAGAGCTTCGGAATCCAACAGTTGCTCACCAGGCCAAGTTGGTATCCGGCCTCACGAAGTCGGCGCACGGCGTCCAGGGCTCCCGGCAGAGGATTCAAGGCGCCGCCTACCCACCGCTCGCCGAGGGCTTGCACTGCGGCGGCCACACGCTGGGCGTCGGCTGGCCATGCGTGAGCCTTGGCCCAGTCGGCCATCAGAAGAGCCAAGTCAACTTCGCGGCATCTGGGATCGGCCGCTGCCGCCTTCTCTGCGCCGAGGGCATAGACAACCAGAGCTCGAGCGGCGTCCGGATCGTTCCTACCGCTGAGCACTTCGTTCACGACGGAGGAGCCCGCAAAAAGGGCCTCGGGCTGGTTGGAGACATCGGCCAGCGTGCCCCCCCAATCGAAGATGATCAAATCGATCTCCACGGCGGATCGTTTCTCCTATCTACCGCAACGCGGTGTCCAAAGCCCCTATGCGACCGACGCGTGCCAATTGCTCGGGCTCCGGCCCCGGCCGCGAGCTGCGGTCAGCAGCCACTCCTCACCCACTCGCTGGAACGACGGAGACGCTCCGTGACATTCTCCAGCCAGGCTCTTTGGGTGTTCGCGCGGAGTCCTGCGGCCCCTTGTCAGGCCACTTGGTGCCCGCGAACAATCCGGCCGCCACGGCAACGCGGGCCAAACCGGCGAGCATATGTCGCCGGCCCGGCCGCCGGCCCTGCGCTCCCCCCGGGCCCAAGACCGCGGATCGCAGAAGCTCACGACACGGTTATACCGCCGCCGAGGAGGGCTGTTCAAGCCGCGGATGTCCGACTGGGATACGCCGGCTGAAGAGGGATCCGCCAGCAGGATAACGATGCTCACCCACACCACGGAGACGCCTCGGAATACCGATGCGCCAACGGGGTCTGACGCGGTCGTCACCCAGAGCCCGGGTGGACCCGCGCTCAGGCCCCGTTCTTGTTTGAGGCCGGAATTGGCACCGGCGATGACGGAGACGGCCCTGCTGGCCGAACTCGACGGCCGTCGGATCATCCCCGGCGGTATAGCACAGGCTTGCCTCCCACAAGCTTGCCTCCGCTGGTCGATCGACCCGGACGCTCCGGGCAAGAGGGATGGCAGAAAGGCACGGGGATTCTGACTTGCGTCCCACGATCGGCCGTAGCTGGCACAAGGATCTCTGATCATGTGATGCTCCTCCTTCGCCGGGAGGCCCCCACCGTCGACCGGCTGATCCCAGACCTGCGGCTGCCGGTGATCTTCACCGGCAAGGGCATCGGCACGGGGATCCTACGGTCATGACGCGTCCGCATGGCGGGGCGGCCGAGAGGTGCTCGGCCAAACGAAGCCATTGGGCGTAGGTGGCAGGCGGGGTGTGCCCACGGGTGCGGTGAGAACCGGCCGCGCCAAACGAAGCCAATGAGGGGCGTACGGGATTCTGTAAGTCAATATTCCATCGAAGGTTAAGGAATCGCCCGGGCTTCACGGCCATGCGGGGTGTCCTCTGGTCGCTTGTGTATGGCCCCTGTTCGCTTCTGTATGGCCCCGGCGCGCCTGTCGGGTCCGCTTGAC